>JARRKW010000057.1:0-6529 GCA_037387645.1 Desulfuromonadaceae bacterium | reverse complement strand
CCTGAGGATGTTGCAGATTTCCTCCTCATGTTTCCAGAAGTAGTCGCCGCGCAGGGTGACCACTCCCTCGGCGTAGCCCTGGGCGATTTTCTGACAGGCCGGACAAGTGACCCTGCTACCTTCACCGTTGGTTTCCAGAGCTTCGACGGTTGTTGGATCGAGGTTCCAGCGCTTGTTTCGGTAGAGCGCTCGACAGCCGGTACAGAGCGCCGGTTCCTTCAATCCCGCATCATCAAGATAAGGATCCTCCCGCGTCATGGTTCGTCCCCGTTTGCCACCGATATCGAATTTTCTCCTGTCCTTTGCCATTGGTCGGACTCCTTTCTTTCCAAGACCCGAGCCTTTGAGGGGCCTGCCGTGGCAACCGTTGATCGGCCACCACGGGTATGTCTGTTTGCCGCGTTTCGACGCAGACAAGCCTGCTGCTTGTAGGCGGCACTACTGTTGGTCCCGATCTGAAGGGCATGGACCCGTCTGACGAGAAACGCTGAGAAATCCGGATCCAAAGCGGCGATGTTGGAATTATAGCATCAACTCCGATGCTGTATAGAATCGGCCTCAGAAAGGTAGGGAAGCGGGGGAGCGCAATATCGCCCGGCAGGGAGCGCCGTCGAGGCCGGACAGTTTCAGCGGCAGACAGATGAGTTCGTAATCCCCCGCCGGCACCTGATGTAAGTCAAGGCCTTCTAGGATGACCACCCCCCTTTCCAGCAGGATGCGATGCACCTCGCCCGTGCCTCTGTAGGGTTCGATGGAGAGGTAGTCGATGCCGATCAATTCTATGCCGAGGCTCGCCAGATAGCGGGCGCCAGCCGGGCTCAGGCCAGTGAAATTCTCGACGAAGCGGGGACTGTCCCAGAGCTGCGAGTTGTCGGTACGCAGCAGGAGGCGGCGGGTTCCGGCCAGGGGGAAATCGGCGAAATCGGCCTCGGCAAGAGGCTGCGGGCGGCCCCGCAGATCGAGGACCCGACAGGGGCCAATCAACGTTGCCAGGGGTATGTCGTCGATGGTGGCGCCATTTTTCAACAGATGGGCCGGAGCATCAAGATGAGTGCCGGCATGGCTGCCGAGACGAAGCCGGGTCAGCTGAAAATCATCGCTACCGGTTTCGACAGCTGTCAGTTCGATGTCGGGATCATCGGGGAATTGGGGCAGTTGCTGGGAAAGGGTAACGGAGATGTCGATGAGAGCCATAGTTGTTTCCTGTGAGTGGGGTCGGTCTTGCCGGAATGGATATGGAAAAGTCTTTTGTGTCACTACTATAACGAAAAAATGACCACTTCATAACTGGAAGTTGCTGGTGGTTATGGTTGAGTCGGGAGAAAAATGAGGGTGGAAGCATAGATGAAGAGAAAAAATAGGATTAAATTATGCCTCTGGGCAGACAATTGCCCATAATGGAGTATTATTTTCTAATCGAGAAATGGAATGTTTCTAAAGGCATACGTTGAGGGGAGGTCTATTTATGCATCATCAGGATGAAATCAGAAACGTCGTTACAGTTTCCGAAGAGGTGCTGTTGAAATGGGAGGCTCGCGGTATCAGTCGTCGGGACTTTATCCGCTTCTGCGGCGCGACCGCCGCCACCTTGGCACTGCCGGTTTCCTTCGTGCCGAAGATTGCCGCGGCCATGGATGCCGACAACCGTCCGGCGGTGATCTGGCTGGAGTTTCAAAGCTGCAGTGGCGACTCCGAGGCTTTTTTGCGGGCCAATGCGCCGACGGCGGCGGATATCATTCTCGACAGCATTTCCCTGGAGTATGCCGAGGTGGTGATGGCGGCTGCCGGCCATCAGGCGGAAACCTCAAAACTGGCGGCTGTCGAACAGTATACGGGCCAATACATTGCCATTATCGAAGGGTCCATCCCCCTCGGTGAGGATGGCGTCTACTGCACCGTGGGCGGCGAGAGTGCGGTGGCTACCCTGAAGAAGGTGGTTGGGAACGCCAAAGCCACCATCGCCGTGGGCAGTTGCGCCGCTTTCGGCAACATTCCCGCTGCGGCCCCCAATCCCACCGGGGCGGTGGGGGTGCGGGACCTGGTTCCCGGCGCCGCTCTTATCAACCTGCCGGGTTGTCCGCTGAACGCCGAAAATCTGACCGCCACCCTGGTGCATATCCTGACCTTCGGTACCCTGCCCGCCACTGACCGGCTGGGGCGGCCGCTGTTTGCCTATGGCAAGCGCATCCATGACAACTGCGAACGCCGGGCCCATTTCGATGCCGGGCAATATGCGGAGGCGTTCGGTGATGCCGGGCATCGTCAGGGCTGGTGTCTGTACAAACTCGGCTGCAAGGGACCGGAAACCTTCCACAACTGTCCGACGGTACGTTACAACGAAGGCACCAGCTGGCCGGTCATGGCCGGTCACGGCTGTATCGGCTGCAGCGAACCGGAGTTCTGGGACAGCATGACGCCTTTTTATCAGCGGCTGCCGCAGGTGCCCGGTTTCGGTGTCGAGATGACCGCCGACAAGATCGGTCTTGCTCTGGCTGCCGGCACCGCCCTGGCTTTTGGTGTTCATGGGGTATGCAGTGCCTGTCGCAAAGGGGATGCAATGGAATCCGACAAGGTAAAAAGGGAGGAATAGATGGCCACGAAAATAGTTGTCGATCCGATTACCCGTATTGAAGGTCACCTGCGCATCGAAGCCCAGATTGAGGGCGGTAAAATAGTCAATGCCTGGAGTTCCTCCACCGCCTTTCGCGGTATCGAAACCATTCTCAAGGGGCGCGATCCCCGGGACGCCCATCATTTTACCCAGCGTTTCTGCGGTGTCTGCACCACCGTCCATTCCATGGCCAGCATCCGTTGTGTGGAAGACGCCCTGAAGATCCGCATTCCCGACAATGCCCGCCTGATCCGCAATCTGATCATGGGGATACAGTCGGTACAGGATCACGTCATTCACTTCTATCATCTGCATGCCCTGGATTGGGTCGATATCGTCAACGCCCTGCAGGCCGACCCGGCGGCCACGGCCCGCCTGGCCCAGCACATTTCCGACTGGCCCAATTCCGGCGTAACCCACTTCAAACAGGTGCAGGAGCGGGTCAAGGCCTTTGCCGGCACCGGCCGGCTCGGGCCCTTCCAGAACGCCTACTGGGGGCACAGCGCCTATCAACTGCCCCCCGAAGCCAACCTGATGGCCCTGGCCCATTATCTGGAAGCCCTTGAGTGGCAGAAGGATATCATCAAGGTTCACGCCATCCTCGGTTCGAAGAATCCCCATCCGCAGACCTTCCTGGTTGGCGGCATGGCGATCCCGGTCGATCCCGACAGCCAGAACGCCATTAACGCCGACAAGATCGCCTATATGGGCAAACTGCTGAAAAAGGCCCGACAGTTTGTCGAACAGGTCTATATCCCCGATCTGTTGGCCGTGGCTTCCTTCTATAAGGATTGGGCCGGCATTGGTGGTGGGGTCGGCAATTTTCTGACCTACGGCGACTTCCCCGAGGACAACGGTGGCGATAACGATAGTCTCTATTTTCCGCGCGGCGTGGTTATGGGGAAGGATCTGGCCAATGTCATGCCGATGGAGGAAGAGCGGATCAGTGAATATGTCACCAATTCCTGGTACTCCTATGGCGGTGGCGATAACAAGGGACTGCATCCCTACGATGGGGAAACCAACCAGCATTACACTGGCCCTAAGCCACCCTATGAATGGCTCGACACCGAGGGCAAGTATTCCTGGGTCAAGTCCCCGCGCTACAACGATCAGCCGATGGAGGTCGGTCCCCTGGCGCGGATGGTGATCGCCTATGCCAAGGGACACCGGGAGGTACAGGAGACGGTCAATTTTGTTCTGGGCAAACTTGAGGTCGGTCCCGAGGCTCTGTTCTCGACCCTTGGGCGTACCGCTGCGCGCGGTATCGAAACCCTGTTGCTGTCGCGGAAGAACGAAGGCTGGTTGCAGCAGTTGGCCGAGAATATGGGGCGGGGCATCCTTGAGGTGCATAATGGTGAGCGCTGGGATCCAAAGACCTGGCCGAAGGAAGCTCGCGGCTTTGGTTTCCATGAGGCTCCCCGCGGCGCTCTGGGGCACTGGATCCGGATCGAGAACGGCCTGATCGCCAATTTTCAGGCGGTGGTGCCCTCGACCTGGAATGCCGGTCCCCGCGACGCCATGGGGCAGATGGGGCCGTATGAAGCGGCTCTGATCGGGACCCCTATTGCCGATCCCGAAAAACCCCTGGAAATTCTGCGCACCATTCATTCCTTCGATCCCTGTCTGGCCTGCGCGGTTCATCTGCTGGATGGGCGGGGGAAGGAGTTTCTCAAGATTCGGGTGCTGTAGGGGCGGTAATTGGTGATTAGTAATTGGTGATTGGTTAGAGGCTGAGAGGTTTGCCAATCACCAATTACCAACAACTAATCACTGTAGTTAGGAGGTTGCCATGATCGAAATCCGTTACGTCTGGGAATGGCCGGTGCGTGTCACCCATTGGGTCAACGTTCTCAGCATTCTGGTGCTGTCGGTAACCGGCTTTTACATCGGGGATCCGTTCGTCAGCGTGCCCAGTTCCTCGGCCTATGTCATGGGCTGGATGCGCTTCATTCATTTGGTCTTCGCCTATGTTTTTACGATCTCTGTGCTGTCGCGTTTGCTCTGGGCCTGTTTCGCCAATCGCCATGCCTCCTGGCGGGCGTTTTTTCCTCTGTTGTTCAAGGAGGGGAGAGAGGGCGCCTGGCAGATGTTCCGCTATTACACCTTCACCTCGCCCAAAATCACCTATGAGGTGGGACACAACGCCCTGGCGGCCACGGCCTATTCGGGAGTCATGGTGCTGTATTTGGTGCAGATTATCACTGGTTTTGCCCTCTATGGTCTGTTTGCTCCGGCTGGTCTGATGAACGGACTGTTCGCTCCCCTCAATGCCCTGGTCGGCCTTCAATGGGTGCGGTTGATCCATCACCTGATCATGTGGCTGTTGATCGGTTTCTCCATCCATCATGTGTACAGTGCCTGGCTGATGGATATCAAAGAACGCAACGGCACCATGAGCAGTATTTTCGGCGGCTGCAAATTCATTGAGCCGGAGGATCTGTAATGGTACTGGTGCTGGGACTGGGTAACCGTCTCATGACCGATGATGCCCTGGGGGGCCGGGTTATCGAGGTGCTGGAAAGGGACTATCGACTGCCGCCGGGGGTGAAAATCCTTGATGGCGGTACCCTGGGGCTGGATCTGCTCCCCCATCTGGAGGGTGTGGAAAAACTGCTGCTGGTGGATGCGCTGGATCTGGGAGAACAGCCGGGAACGATATTTCGTCTTGCCGGCGCCGAGGTGCCGCGGGCCTTTGCCGGCAAGCTGTCGGTCCATCAGATGGGGTTGCAGGATCTGTTGGCCGTGGCAGAATTGCAGGGGCATCTGCCGTCGGAGCTGGTGTTCTGGGGGGCTCAGACGGCTTCGGTAACCATGGGGCTGGCCATGACTCCGGCACTGGAAGCCGCATTGGGTCAGGTGGTTGCGGGAGCCGTTTCGGAATTGGTTGCCTGGGGAATTTCGGTAACGGCCAAGGCAGATGCCGGGGAAAGGGTTTCCCCTGACCGCTCATGTTCTTTCGCCCTTTGATCCTGTTGCTGGGAGGGTTGCTGTTGTGGAGCTGTTCCTCCCCATCGGATCCAGATGGAAAAGCCCCCGAGGGCTTGCAGGTTTCCCGGGCTGCGGTGCGGTCCGGGGGGAAACTGTTTCTGATGCACTGTGCCCGTTGCCATGGAACCATTCGGGAACAACGGCGCCAGGGCAGCAACGGCTTTCGGACGACAGCCCCCGATTTTACCGAGCCGCGCTATCGTCAGGCCGATCCCCAAGTTCTTTTTGATACGATTCGTCAAGGAAAAACGGGGATGCCGGCCTGGGCTCCCCATCTCAGTGAAGAACAGACCTGGCAACTTGTTGCCTATTTGCGCTCACGGGCAGCCAACCCCCACGAAAGATAGGACTAACCCTGGGTCCGGTGCTGTTGGTGTCAGTAATTTCGACGGTTTCGTCGTAAGGGTTTACACTTATTCGGCAAACAAAACAAATTAGTATCATATTTGTCTTTTATTTCAGCTGGTTGATGATCGGTATGTTTTTTGCTGCTATGTTTCATGAAAGAATATTCTCCGAAACGAGGAAAAAACCATCGAAGCTGTTTCGAACGTAAATAGAGCAAATACGAACCGGGGGGATCGTCTATGAAAAAAACAGTTTACAGTACCATTGTCCTGGGTTTGACCCTTTTGTGTTTCGGGGTCAATGTCGCCGGTGCCTACACAGTTGACGACCATACGTTATCGACTGGTCGTTACATGAAAGGTGGGTTGTACGATTCCGGCGCCGGCTGGATCGATGTCATTGGCGCTGCCGCTAATTTTGATGTGCGGGGGATTAATGTGTCCCGGTCGGGTACCCAACTTAATTTCGAACTCTATACCAACATGAGTTTGAACCGCACCCTTAACAATTACAACTATTATCTGGCTGATCTGGCCATAGGAATTCCTGGAGAAGACTTCGGTTATGGGGTGGTGCTGA
>JARRKW010000056.1:1685-9900 GCA_037387645.1 Desulfuromonadaceae bacterium | reverse complement strand
CACCCACGGTTTGGCCATTGACCCGAATGGCCCTGTAGGCACCGGGGCTGTAGGTATGCGCCAGTACTGCGCCCGGGGTTCCTTCCATGGCATGATAGCCGATCATCAATACGCCGGTATAGGTTTCGTCCAAAAACGGGAAACGACGATCAAAACCCGTCCCCAACAGCACTTCGCAGCGTCGATCCAGTTGATCGAAAACCAGGTTGGCGCCAAAACCATGATTGTCCCATACTACAACTTTCTTGGCCCCGCAATCAAATAAGGCCCGTGCCGCAGCATCGGTTTCCCGGGTGGCCTGTTCCCGGGCAAACACCATATCCCGAGAATTGCTGAGGGCTTTACCCGGCTCGCCAACCACACAGGCGGGTCCATCGCAATCAACGGCAATCATGAATTTCAAAACCAATCCCTCATTATTAAAGCATAGGTATGAACACTGAGTACTGATTTTTTTACCTTTTCACACTCAGCACTCTTAAAACTGTCGCTTCCCATAGAGTTCTTCCGCCACCTTGCTGATCACCGGTCGGTATTTTCCCGACCGCGCCGGCGCGATATCATCAACGACCTCCACTAGAATCCTGTCATCCCCGCCCAGACGCTGGGCGGCTTTTTTCTTCACCTGCTCGCTGCCATCTGCCGGGAACCGCTCATCTACGGACAAACGGATGAGAATTTCGCCGATTTTTTCCTGAACGACCTGAAACTTAACAATTCCCGGGACAGACCGGGCGATATAGATAAACGAATACCCCACCACCCATTTGCCTTCTTTGGTCACCACAAACTCCACGGCCCGCCCGCCGCTGATCTTAATGCTGGACAGGGTTCTTCCGCAGGCGCAAGGCTGTTTCGATAGGGTAACGATATCTCCGGTTCGATAGCGAAAAACGGGAAAGGCCGGCCCAACGATATTGGTCACCACCAGTTCCCCCTCACCTGCGGTCGGCTGCAGGGTTTCCGGATCGACGGTTTCCAGAATGAGCTGCTCGTCCATACAGTGCATGGTACCCTGTTCACATTCGTGTCCGATCAGGCCGGCTTCCCGCAAGCCATAGGAATCGTAAACCGGCACCCCGAAACCATCGGCAATCAGTTGCCGGTCAACATCGGACAACATCTCGCTGGTAGTGATGATCATAGCCAGACCGCGATCTCGCAAATCCTTCAGGTTCAATCCCAGGGATTCGGCCATGGTCACCGTCAACACGAAGGTACTGGGATAACCGAAAATGCACTTGGGTCGCCAGGACAACCAATAAGCAAAATTCGTTTTCAGCCGATCCGGGGTGACCTCGAAGCCGTTGGTCAAACCATCATTGATCAACCAGTCGCGAACCCGCTTGATACGATCCTGTTTGCTGAGCTCCACCGGCGATCCCCAGTAGTAAAGCTCCTTCTCGCCACGACGGATTCCCACCCATTCATGCCCCCGCATGCGAGCCGCGTTGATATGGGCTTCCCGAGTGGAAGAGGAGTAAAACTCCAGGGCCTCATTGGTCGAACCACTGGTCCGCACCAGTTGCACTCGTTTCCCCTCCTCACGCCAGACCATTTCTTCACGATGCTGCCGCAGGGTGTCTTTCTCCAACAGGGGAAATTGTCTCAGATCTTCAAGGGACTGGATTTGGTCTGGGTGAATCCCCCGCGCATCCATCAGCAGAAGTTGAAAACTGTTTCGCCCAAGAATCAGTTCCTGAATATGAAAGAGATTTCGAGCAACAATTGGAAACATGGCAAACCCAATTTCTGTTAAGAGCTAAAATTGAAAATAAATAAACGGAGCGCTTTTTGATGAAAAAGCCACCATTAGATAAACAACCAGAACAATAAGCGGCGCCTGTACATATGTAGGAATTTTAAGATACAAATCCTTCCATCTAAAGGTCCAGAAATCCGGCACATAGTGGAAAATAATCGCAACGATTAAAACCGTTACACCAATAACATCCAGCGGAATTATCCATAGCCTATCAAAAGAAAGGATACTGTCCAGATATTCTACAGCTGCGGACAACGACCCCCCGCGAAATAAAATTCGTGTCAATGAGACTAAATTAAATATAAAAAATATTTTTAAAACTCGCCTACTCGGGGAAAGAACCTTTTCAGGCAAACCAAGTCTCTTCCTTCTGGTTCTGGCCCATCGTTCGCAACCAACGAAACCACCATGGCACAAACCATAAACTACAAAGTTCCAACCAGCGCCATGCCAAATACCTATTGCAACAAATGTGATTACCAGGTTGACATAAACATTGCCGTATTTTGAGCCCCCAAGACCAAAATAAAGATAATCCCTGAAAAAAGACGACATAGAGATATGCCATCTCTGCCAAAATTCAGAAATACTTTGCGATTTGTATGGCCGATTGAAATTGATTTGCAATTCATAGCCAAGGGACTTGGCAGCTCCCCGTGCAATATCCGTATAACCAGAAAAGTCCATATAAACCTGATAACTATACGAATAAAGCGCAACAAGAAGAAATATCGGGGAATAATCCGAGGGCTGGGCAAAAGCCGGATCGACAATATGTAACGCCAACACATCGGCAATAATAACTTTTTTGATGAAACCCCGCATAATAAGTGCAAAACCACTCTCAATCGCGTTGTCATCCTGAGCGGGTTCTTGATCCAGCTGCGGCAAAAAATGGCTGGCTCGTACAATCGGGCCGGCTACCAACTGAGGGAAAAATGCGACAAACAAGGCAAAATCGCGGAAACTATGTACAGGCGTTGTCCTCCCTCTATATATATCCAAGGTATAACTGATGCTTTGGAACGTATAAAAGGAAATCCCGACAGGAAGTATAATATTCAACAAATGCAAATTGGCCTGCAAATCAAAAACAGCCAATAAATCAATAAAACTTCCTATAAAAAAATTTGTATATTTAAAGTAGGCAAGAATGAGAAGGCTTGGAGCCAGGGACAACCACAACCACAGCACCTTGATTCTTTTTTCTTTTGCCCTATAAATCAAAGGTCCAATGATATAATTTATTACGGTTATTGAAAAAATTAATCCGGAGAATCTCCAATCCCAACAACTGTAAAAATAATAGCTGGCCAGCAGCAAAAAATCTTTTTTTAATGAGTGTGAGATTTTTGCCAGGATATGTGTGCCAAAAAACACACATATAAAAAATATTAAAAAATGGTAGGATTGAAATGCCATATTAGTTGTTAGTCCTAGATAAAATTATTTCTTTTATTTCAGGAGTTATTTTTTTATCTATTAGCATCGAAACTGTTTCCGTACCTTTTACCGAAAAGTGCGTTGCATCAGCAAAATATTCACTTCCTCCCGGCAGATAATCCATTAGCGGAATAACGTTAAAGCCATATTCGGTTGCCATATCTGCAATAATTTGATTGTGACTGTCAAATACATCATGAAGCCCATTAATATCGAAACATTCAAGATAGTAACGGGCAGTTTCTGACAATTCCAACTGCAAACTCAAAGGCATTTCTCGCCGAAAAGAGCGGGCATTTGTGATAATAAGGGCTGGAATTTTATTATCCACGATACCTTTCAATAAAGTCCTTAACGAATTGGAATAATCTCCGGTATCCAATTTCCCTGGATCTTTCATATCGACACCACGAGTATTGCTGTCACGTAAAAAAACCGTGTTTTTAGTGATAAGCTCAACCGTTAACAACCACTTTGGTGCCGACACTTGCATCAAGGGTTTTGGAATATTCCCCTCAGCTTCAACCGCACTTCGGCAATACTTCCCAATATCATTAAAACCTGTATAAACCACCAAATAATCGACGCCGAGAGGAATCAGTAGTTTTTCAATAATCAGCCATTCGTCTTGCAAGCAATATCCAGCTATCCCGGCATTGATAACTGTGATCTTGAAATCTGGAAAACTTTTTTGAAGCGAATTTTCAAGGCGGGAAGATAGCAATTGCTCATTGTCTTTGGTATAGGCCCCCATAATTGTCGAGGCACCAACAACAGCTATCCTTATTTCATTATCAGCCTTGGTGTCACTAATTTCATGACATCGCAACCCCAGTGAGTTGGTTTTGAGGTTGGATTTTTCACTTTCAATCGTTACATTGGGGCACAACAGCTTGATACCTAGATCCGGATTGAACCAATAGGTACTTTTGCCTTGAGCAACCTTAAAAATACTGTGGCCAAATCGGATTTGGGCGCGAACCTGTAGCAACAACTCACCGACAATCAAGAGCAATATGGCCAGGATTAAAGTTATAATAGATTTTTTCATCCACCCACCACGATACCGGCTCCATCCGGCTAATTAATACCAGTAATTATTATTCAAACCCTGCACAATTTTACGAACCAATGCCCGCAAAGGCTTATTTATGAGGCAAGGCGCAACGGTTTTGGGTTGATAGGCATCCTCCTTCACCAACCGCCCAAGTTCGGCAAAGGTTCGGGGGGGATATTGGCGACGGTTGTCATCAAGCCACTGGCAGAAGCGTTCAAAGCGCCGCGTGACCACCCGATTCAACTTGCCGCCGTGGTATTGCTTGTCCCGCACCTTGAACAGACTGAAACTGTGCAGAATGACCACCGCATCCCCGCCGGCATCGCAAATCATGCGCACCGCATCACGACACTCCTCAAAGGACGACCCCATCAGATCAACCGGCTTGGCCGGATGCAAGCCGGGAAACTTCGGTTGCTCGTAGGCCGAAAGGGCCACCTCCAGCACAGGTCCGTACCACTTACTGCCGTTGTACCGCTCTTTCTCCTGAAACCGGCATTGTCCGCCGACATAGGGGAAGGTATAGCTGCTGTCGATCCAGAGCCCCGCCTCCGTCAACGCCGCCAGGGTCTCTTCCGAGGCCCCCATGTTGCCGGCCCGAAAGGCAATGGGGCGCGTACCGGTCCAGGATTCGAGCAACCCGGCGCCTTTCTCGATCAACTCTTTTTGCCAGGACCGATCCAAATCGGCCATCTGATCGGTACGCTGGCACTCTTTTCCGGCTTTGATCAGGCCGTAATGGACATGATTGGGATGGATGTGCAACTGCACATCCTGGTCCTGATCGACCAGATAGCGGGCCACCGGTTCCGTCTCACCGGGCCAACCGAGTTCCTCGTTGAACGGTTCAAGAAAAAAGCTGGCCTTGAGGTCATACCGGTCAAGGATGTCGCAAATCAGGGGGATACCGAGGCGCTTTTCCCCATATTCCCCCATCATCCCCAGCCGGGGCGGAACCGGTTTGAGCTGAGGACTCCGCCAAGCCCCACCCATACTGCATTCGACATCAAAAGTGATAAACACACCAGGAATCATAAAAAACCTCTTTTGGCGACAAATCCACACAACCGAGAACGGACAACATCGTTAACCGCGGTTTTTCATGTCTTTTCAGCTCTCGTCCATGACTTTTCGTGTGGGTCTGTGGTTAAATCACGCTTTCCCCTCCGGATGTCCGATAATGTCATGCCCTCTGGCACCCAATTTTTTGAGCATCTGAATAAAGTCGACGAAGCACGGCTTGGGATCCTCCCACAGAAACGAATCGTCCCGGGTTTTGGGAAAACAGTGTCGGATAAAGGTCGCTATGGCGGCAAGCTTATCCAGGTGTTTCTGGCCCGGCGGGAGTTCATCGCGACGTATTTGACCGAGCAGCCAGTTGGCGTCCCCTCCCAAAATGCGGGAGCGTAGCCCCAGCTGATAGTTTCCCTTAACCATCTTTTCCGGTTCGAAATGGCTCTGCCAGAGAAGAAATGAAGCCTCGAAACCAGCCATGACCACGGTCGGCAGCCCCCCGCTGAAGCGGGGATTGATTTCCAGAAAGATATACTTGCCCGTCTCCGGATCGTAATGGAACTGAACCCCGGCGATCCCCTGCCAGTTCAGGGCTTTCAGCAGCTTGACCGTGTCATCAATCACCGGCTGATGGTGACAGCTGATGCGTTGCGTGGTGACGCCGCCGGCCAGGGGCATGTGATGTTCGCCGATATAATCGCCGGTCATAAAGGCGTCGCCGTTGTGCATCAATATCTGCACATGTTCCTCGGCGCCGGGATGATACTCCTGCACCAGCACATTGTCGGCAAAACTCTTGAACTGCGCGTACCAGCCATCCAGTTGGGCGCGGTCCCGGGCGTAGGCGGCCTTCAGCGGCATCTTGCCGGCCTTGATGTTCTGGCAGCGGGTGCGCAACACCAGGGGAAACTGCAAAGCCTCCCCCCCGTGCTGGTCCATCAGCTCATCAAGCCGCATCCCCTTGGCTACCGGCACCCCCAACTCGTTACAGAGGATCTGTAGATAATCCTTGTCCGTCGACTTATCGAACTGTTCCCGGCTGGGCGAGAACAGATGCACATCCGGCTCGAACCGTTCGCGAATGGAAATCAGGGCATTGTGGTAGCCCTCGGAAACGGGCATGATGGAGCCTACCTCCAACTTTCGCACCAGTTCTTCGATCTCATCGGCAAAACCCGCTTCGCTCGGTCGATGATCCAGAGTCCAGGCACTGGCCGAATAGCGACTGTGAGCCGACTGCCCCTCAGGGGTATTGACAATGGCATGCACGGTAAGACCGTTGCGGGCCATGCTGCGCACCACCCAGAGGCCGACCTGGGTATCGCCGACAATGGCCAATACCCGCCGTTTAGGATCCGGATTGACCAGGGTTTGATTAACCGGTCTGACAAGCTTCATAGCTCCTCCATTCAGTTCTGCCACAGACACACAGACAATAGCAAAATCACTTTCTTCTCGAATAAGGAAGGGATAGCTTCCGATTTCCAACCGAGTGCAGGATCACGGATTCTCAATACACTACACTTCGTCCTTATTCGCCCCGATTTGATAAAACTTATCTATCCAGAACTTTAATCATCACTTCCCGCACCTCTTGTGCAACCTGATCCCAACTGCGCACCCCGCTGGCCTGGACCACTTCGTCGGCATTCCAGGATTGCTGCAATACCTCGGCCAAAGCGTAACGCAAAGGCTCCACCTGCTCGGGCGGAACCATCCGACCGGCAGCAGGAACCGGAAGGATGTCAGGAACCGCGCCAACATCCGTGGCCACCACCGGAGTCCCGCAGGCCAGGCTTTCCAACACAGCGTTGGGGCAACCTTCGCGATAGGAAGCCAGCACACTGATATCCGCTGCGTTATAGTACAGGGGGATTTTGTCAAAAGGCTGTCGTCCGGGCAGGATCAGACGATCCTCAACCCCGGCGGAGCGTGCCACTTCCCGCAGAACTTCTTCGGTGCCACCCTGGGCCGGCCCACCGACAATCAGCAGACGCACATCGGACGGCAAACCCGCCAACGCCTGAATCGTCTCATGGTGCCCTTTACGGTGACCGAGATGGGCGATGGTAACCAGCAATCGTCCCGTTTCCGGCAGCCCCAGGATACGACGGCATTCTTCTTTTTCCCGGGGATAAAAGTGTTTTCGGTCGATGCCGTTGGCGATCAGGTGCAGCCGGTCCCTTGGCACACCCAGCTTATGGGCCTCCTCCGCCATCTTGGAGGAAACACTGATGACCGCAGCGGCGCCCTGCAGGGCCTCGGCACATTGCCGGGTCTGGGCGGGGACCTTCAGGCATTCATAGATCTTGCCCCGCAGGGTAACCACATAAGGGATACCCAATGCTTTGGCGAGCAGCGCCACTCCCACGCCGTCCGGCCAGACGAAATGGGCATCGAGCAGATCGGGACGCCACCCCTTACAAAGATTCTCCAGCCAGGGTTTCAACCCTCGGCCGTAAAGACGGGCATCGGCGTTTTTAAGAAAACGGGGAATGTAAAAAAAGCGCGGTCGATAGACGGCGAGCTCCTGCCAGGGACAAGCATCGGCACAGGCGGCATTCCCGGTCAGGCCCGGACACCAGGGACCCGGAGAGCAAACCCGCAGTTCTTCCAAGCGGGCCAAGGCCGCTAGCCGTTGGTAGACGAACATGCCCCAAGTGGGATTTGATTCATTGGGAAAACAGTAAGAAAAAGAAAGTATTTTCAAAATCCCCCCTGAATATCAGTCACGGGCAGGCACGGACGTATTCGGATAAAAGCGAATCAGCCCACAAAAGACATACGCCGCCAGCAATAACTTCTCCCTTTTCCCGGATCACGTCACTCAAAAACGTTTAGATACATTGAACGATAGCGTTGCAGCATCAAATCAAATGAGTAGTTGGCCTCAACCTGCTCTAACCCTCGTTTTCCGAACGCAACTCGCTCCTCTT
>JARRKW010000056.1:0-1600 GCA_037387645.1 Desulfuromonadaceae bacterium | reverse complement strand
CAATCTTTCCGCAGCGTCCCCCATCAAGCAAATCCTCTACACAACCAACTCGCGTGCTAATAGAGGGGACCGCGCAGGCCATGGCTTCATTCAATGCATTAGGGTGCTGTTCGCTGTCGCTTGACAAAACAAACAGGTCTAAATCGTTTAGAAACCGAGGAATGTCTTCAACCTTCCCATATAATTTGAAGCGATCAGTCATACCATATGCATCAGCAAGTTCAACCAGGGAATTCCTCAATTCCCCCTCGCCTGCAATACGGATCTCCAGATCATGCCCAGCAGATGCAAGCAGCCGGCATGCTTCTATAATCAGGCGGTGGTTTTTTACCTCCCGAAGATTTCCCACGGTTCCAATGACGAACCGCGACTTCCGTTGTTTTGCCACAGGATAAAAGCGCGTCGTATCGACCCCATTCGGAATAACCTTGGTTCGTTTTTCCGGCCAGCCCCAATGCTCTACCAGCATTTGTTTGGACTGTCGGCTTACGGTAAAAAGACAGGTCGACATTTTAACCAAGAACTTTGAAGCCAGTCGCCGTCTTAGCGGCATATAACCTGAAACGCCAAGACCATGAAAACTGTAAATCAAGGGCACGGGAGGCCAAGAAAGGAACCGGCCAACAGCTACATCCGGCCATGCCCCCCAATTCCTCGCATGAATAACATCCGGCTTTATTTTCGAAATTAGGCGCGCCAAACGAAAAGGCAATTGCGGCTCATTCGGACGCGCATGAAATAAATGGATGTCAACATTGGCGGGAAGACGATCTTGTATTTCTGGTTCACCTTTAAGGCAGGCAATGGAATGCTTAAATTCGTCAGCACTCAAGCCAGAAATAATTCGAGCCATCGTCAGCTCCATCCCCCCCGGCATCAATCCGGGAACAACATGCAAAATATGTTTTTGAGTTTCAGCCCGGTCCATATCTGTAAAACCTCAACAAAACCTAAGCAGTCCGATCGACGCTAATATTTTCCGGCAATTCCAATTCGCGATCAAGCGCCCTCCTCAGGGAAACCGGAAAGGCAATAAACCACCATAAATATTCCGTATACAGCAAGGTTCCCGTCATCCCATAGACAAGCATCCCAGTCCCCCCCAAAAGGGTTCCGTAACTAAGCCAAAGAATATCCTTACCTTCCTTGGTATCTAAATTCCTGGCATCGCGCATAGTCCCTAACAACAATTTAAGGGTACTGAACAAAATAATTATAAAACTCCCAAGGCCGATAAAACCCAGTTCCCCTCCACATCGGATGATCGTGTTGTGCGCATCCCGATCTGGATGTTCCGGCTGATAAATTTCAATGTAAGTACGAAAATTTCCCGGCCCAACACCTAAAAGGGGATTGGAGAAAAGCATCTCAACCCCGCCAGCCCAGATATCTAAACGACTTTGAGCCGAAGAGTCGCGTTCCTCTGTGGAACTATCAATGGTACTTAATCTGTCCATAACCTGATCATCGGCCAGATATAACACTGAAAGAGCCGCAACGAGGATCAATGCCATCAATTTCCCCCGATATTTCGGAGGAGCCGTCACAACGGCCATGACCATTCCTACAGCCAAACCCAACAATGCCCCCCTGGAACGGG
>JARRKW010000055.1:0-6554 GCA_037387645.1 Desulfuromonadaceae bacterium | reverse complement strand
GCCATTTCAATGGCTTTTTCAATACGACTCATTTCTAATCGCCTCCTCTTTATTGGACCAATGCCGTCAAATCAGCGACCAGTGTATCAAGTCGAAAATGAAAAATCAGTTGGTCAACCAACGTCAAGCCCAAAAGATCGTGTCCAATCATTATGGCAATAAACAACATACAGACACCGGAATAAGAATAGACCAGCTTGTCCATTTTGCGTTGTTTGAAAACTTCTAACTGATCAAACATGAGGGGAATCTCGGCCAAAACGGTTATTCCGAGACTTCTCAACATATCCGAATCTTTCACCGTATCATCCAGCTTTTCTCGCAAGAAAACAGCCCCTATTCCCAAGCCAAAACCAACTATCAAGCCAAAAAACATTTTATAGATTCTCTTCAGACCCACAGGTACCGTCGGCTGAATTGCAGGATCAACAATGCGGAAAGTCGTTGCTTTGTCGGAAACCTCCATTTGTTTGGAGACTTCAGAAACCCCCACCCGCTGCAACAGGGTTTCATAGACGTTCTGGGTCATGGTCCGCTCCCGCTCCATACCGGCTAGAACCTTTTTTTCTTGCGGGAAATTCTCAAGGATTTTCTTATTGTTCGCAATCCTCTCCAACAAATCACTTTCCTGGGCCACCAACGCATTTAAATTGGACTGGGTCAAATTCAATCGCATCTTGAGGTCAACAAATATCGGATCTTCAATGGGGGCAAAGTCCTGATCCTGCTGCCCAGGCTCCAAGGTTTCCTGCTCCTTCTGTTTCTTCTCCAATTCAGCTATCTGTTCTTTCAACTTAACAACGGTAGGGTACTGATCATTATAAATCAAAAGAAGCTCTTCCAATTGGGCTTTCAATGCTTCAATCCGACCATCACCAGAAATTTCGGCTATATCAAAAATAGAACCGCCGGAAGATGAAGGCATTTCTTTCATCATTTTTATTTGTTCTTTTATGGTGCTAAGAGAGGCGTTAAGCTCTACTTTTTTTGACTTAACTACTTGAAGTTCATCATTATAATTTTTCATCTCCTCAATTAAAGTTGCCTCTGTTACGGTAGAAAAAATACCGGTTTTCTTTCTAAAATTGTAAATCTCATCTTCAATTTTATTTAATTTGTCCTTATAAAACTCAACCTGTTCAGATAAAAACCGGTTGGCGCCAAAAGACTCTTCTCTTTTTTCTGAGAGATTTTCCTCAACATACGTATTTACCAGAGTATTTATGAAATTTTTGGCAAATGTCGGATCCTGATCCACAAAGGAAACAAAAAACAGATCGGTTTCTCTAACATTGATTTGGGTTTTTTCCTGGCATACGCGCACAAGCGCTTCCAAATCCTCAGAGGTCTCCAGTTCTGCATCCTTATTAAGTTTTTTCAATACTCGTAAAATAATATCCCGACTGAGCATGTGATAACGCAAAACCCGGATGCGGTCGACCATAGAAGGAGAGACCGTGATACCTTTCATCAGACTGCTAACTACGTTTTCCTCTATGAAAACCGTACTTTTGGCTTCATATTTTTTCGGGATAAAAAAACTTCCCAGAACAATAAAAAATGCCACCGACGCGGCTACCAAAAGAAAAAGGTGCCGTCGGCAATAAAGTACATGCAGATATCTTTTAATCTGGGCAATCGGAGAATCCATCAGTCACCTGTTAGTTATCAGACCAAAGGAATTCAGACGGAACGCTCTCAGGGGAATAAATTTGCCCCTATTTCTTCGCTCCAACCATACTCCTTCAGTCTTCAGTCTCAACTTCTACTTTCAGCCTCTTAGCTGGCCTCGTTAAAACATCCCTTCCTTGACGATGACATAATCGCCCCGTTTCAGTTCGAGATTCTGATTCCATTCACCATTTTCCATCAGCTCTTCCATATCAATCTTGATCCGTTCACGATCTTCACCTTTTTTTCTCAGCACCAGAACAGCGCTTTCCTTGGCGAATTTGGTGAACCCCCCCGATTCGAGAATGGCATCGAGGATTCTCAACCCATCCCGATAGATGATGTACTGAGGATTGGCCACAGCCCCGACCACGTACACCTTGTTGAGTTCGTTGGTCGGCAGGAACAGAATATCCTCGGATTGCAGGGCGATATCCCCTTCCAGGTTGCCCTTGTCGAACAGTTCATGAAAATCGACTTCAACCTTTTGGCCACCGCGCATGAGATAAGCCCGCTGCAGATCGGCATTCTGGATCCCTTCGAGACTGCACAGCAATTTGAACAGAGTGGTCCGCCCCTGAAGGTTTTTCACCCCGGGCGGGACTCCACCACCGGAAATATAAATACGATTATTGGTGATTCCGGCAACGGTTACGGTAACAATCGGCGTCTTGACGTATTTTTCCAATATCTTGGTCAGTTCCTGGCCGAGCTCGGCCGGGGTAAACCCGGAAGCAACCACGTCGCCGGCGGCAGGCAGGGTAATTTTTCCATCGGGGCGAACCACAACGCCGACGCTCAGTTCGGGAACTCCCCAGACGGCAATACTCAGGCCATCGCCGTCACCGATGACATAATCGCTTCCCCAAACCGTACCGACACTGAACAGGAACACCGCCAGCAGGACACAAAAGCCTTTTTTCATACTTACTACCTCCCTCCCCGCCCGAACAGGACCACCTTGACCGTTTCGAGAATGATCATGAAATCGAGCAATAACGAATAATTTTTGATGTAGTACAGATCGTAACGCAACTTTTCCAGGGCATCTTCTTCCGAGGCCCCATAGGGGTAGCAAACCTGGGCCCAGCCGGTCACCCCGGGTTTCATGGAATGCCGCTTGGAATAATAGGGTATTTTCTGATTAAGCGTTTCGACAAACTCAGGTCGCTCGGGGCGAGGTCCGACGAAACTCATGGTGCCAATCAGCACATTATACAGTTGGGGCAGTTCATCGATCCGGGAAGCTCGTAAAAACCGGCCGATTTTGGTCACCCGGGGGTCCTTTTCCACCGCCCAGACGGCCCCCGTTCCTTTTTCGGCATCCTGGCCCATGGTACGGAACTTATAAACAAAAAATTCCGTTTCCCCCTCACCGACCCGGATTTGTTTGAAAAAAACCGATCCCGGCGAATCGAGTCGAATCAGCAAGGCGACGATCGGCCAGACCGGCGCAGACAGAGCAAGTCCCAAAAGGGACAGGAGAATATCGAAACACCGCTTGTAAAAACGTAAAAAAGGCGTTACCCGAAAACCGTTGGAATAAAGGAACCAGCTGGGATGGATGTTTTCGATCAACAGCTTACCGGTCATTTCCTCGTAAAAACAGAGGGCATCGACGATATCGATTCCACTGAGTTTACATCGCAACAATTCGCGAACCGGTAACACCCCGCGCCTTTCGGTTACCGCGACCACCAGTTTGGTCACTTTTTCCCGTTCGGCCACAGTGACGATATCATCGACATCCCCGATAATCTGTTCTTCGGCCACGCTCAATGGATCGGTCGCCGGACGAACAAAACCGGCGGACCGATAATGCCCCGGATGATCCTGAAAAAGCTGGGCTATTTTCTGTGCCAATGGTCCGGTACCAATAATCAAAACCCGCGGAGCCAGCCCCGGAAGACTGGAGACACTCGCCCAGGCAAGATGCGCCATGATCTGAAAACCGCCGAAAACCAGCAGCGACAACGAGAGATAACCACGGTCGATCATGGCCAGGGGAAAAATGTAATACAGGGCCGAAAGAAAGAAAAAGGTGATCATGATGGAAACAGCGGTACGTGCCGCCAAGTCCAACCGCCCCAGACGATAATGCCAGCGATACATTTCACAAAAATAAGCGGAAAAAACCACCATGCCGGAAAAAACCAGCAGACGTATCCCCCCGACTCCGAGGACGGTAGCCGGCACACAGCTGCCGTCGAAGCGGAGGAAGTGCCCCAGCACCAGGGCCACCCCCGCAAGCAGGGCGTCAGCCAGCATCAGCAGCACAGTTAATCGCTGTATCGGCATAGACTAAAACGTCCCCTCTATTTCGTTGACTCAAGCATTTTCGTGGCCTGCTCCGCTTCCGCCCCCGGCCCCAGCTCAACCGCCGCCTGCAGGGCCTCTCGCGCCTCTCCTTTTTGCCCCGCCGCGAGCAGTGCCATACCCTGATGCAACCGGACCGCCGCCACTTTGGGCAATAAGGCCGCCGCCTTGTTCAGCACCGTAACCGCTTCGTCAACACGTTTATTCTTAAGCAGAGCATAACCGAGCGTATCCATAATCCCCGGATTGGCCGGCTCATTTCGAAAGGCCTTGACGGCCAGGGCCAGCGCCTCCTGTGAATTATCGTAGTTGTCGGCATAGAGGTAGGACAGGTTGTTCAGGGCAGCAGTATGGTTCTCAGATTGGGCCAGAACCTCCTTGTAGAGTTCGACCGCCCGACGCTTGTTGCCAACCTGGTCATACAACGTACCCAGGGCATAAATGCCGGGAACAAAATTCGGTTGAGACTTCAGCAGATCATTTAACGTGGCAATGGCCTGCTCGGTGCGTTGGGTCACCGCATATAATTGGGCCAGCTGCAAAGACAGCACCGGCGCATTGGGTGCTTTTGCCATGCCCTGATTGAGATCGGCCTCGGCCTGGTCAAGTTGTTGCAGTTCCCGATGGATGGCCGCCATCAGCAGATACCCTCCGGGGGCATCAGGATGACCGTCAATCTGCTCCTGGGCCAAGGCAATAGCCCGATCCTTTTCCCCCGCCTGCAACCAGGCCGCCACCAACAGGGGCAACCCCGTGCCGGGTTTGACCTTATCCATGGCTTCAAACATCTTGACCGCTTCAGCCAGGTTGTCTCGCTCCAATTTGAGCTTGCCCCTCAATTCCAGGACGGCCAGACTCTCGGCATGAGCCGCATAAGCGGCATCGACGACTTCAGTCATCTTGGCCTTTTCTCCGCTGCGCAGCAGATAACCGGCCAAGGCCAGGTAACCGTCAATCGTTTCGGTAGCCCGGGCTTTCTCATAATCCGACTTTGCCGCAACGCTGTCCCCCATGATTTCATGCAACGAGGCCAGAGAAATCAACGCTTTGATTTGCTGGGGGTCGATTTTCAGGATGGCCCGATATTCTTCGATCGCTTCCTGGCGCTTGCCGGCGGAAATATAGTAGTTGGCCAAATTGAAATAGGGCGTGAGATAATCCATTTTGGCCGCTTTGGCTTTGACCAGTGCCTGCACGGCCTCCTCCGGTTTCTTCTGGGCAAAATAGGCCGCCGCCATATAGTTGTACAATAACGCATCTTCGGCGGTCCCGGTCAAACCGGCTTGTAATGTCTCAATGGCGCCGGCATAATTTTGCTGTCGCAAATAGAGGGAAACGAGCAGAAAACGCGTATTGAGAACCTCCGGCGCGGCCTCAACGGCTCTGTTCAACTCGATTTCCGCCTCGGCCCGATCTCCCTGCGATAAATTGAACAGGCCTTTTTTCATATAGACATCCGCCAGGGAAGGATCGAGGGCAACGGCTCGGTCAAGATGTTCCATCGCCTTATCGTATTCCCCTTTGGCCAGATAGGCGCTGCCGAGAACATTGTGGGCCATGGCGTTCTGCTCATCCTCCCGCAGCACCCTGGAAGCCTGATTAATACTGTCTTCCAGGCGCTTCTGTTGCAGCAGGGTCATGGCCACCATCAGACGCGACTGGGCATGGCTGGGCTGGAGGTCCAGGGCCGCCTGAAACTGGCTCAGGGCCAGTTCGTAGCGTCCGGCCCGATACTCGGCCAGACCAAGAAAGTAATGGCCACCGATGTCGTTCATACTTTGCAGAGACTTGCGTAACTCGATAGTGGCGTTCTCATAATTCCCCTGGACATAGAACAGCATGCCCTTGAGACGCGAACCGGCGGGATGTTTGGGAAAACGCGTCAACAGCTTGTCCGCGATCTGTTGCGCCTGTTCCTGCTTGCCGATATCGAGATAAAGCATTCCGGTCATATACAGAGCCCCGACATCATTGGGATCTATCGCCGTTATCTGCTGATAGGCCTGCAACGCCTGCTCCTTTTTCCCCTGACTCCCCTCCAGGGCGGCCAACATATAATAGGCCCCTTTGTTTTTCGGGAAGGCCTTAATAGTGGCATTGAGCAGAGCCCGGGCTTCGCCATCCCACCGCAGTCGGAGATAGACCTGGGCCAAAGCGAGACGGGCCGAAACATTCTGCGCATCCAGTTCCATGGCTTCGCGGAAGGCTTGCTCCGCCTGCGCAACATCGTTGCGAACGGCAAAAATCCGTCCCTGATATTCGCGGGAAATGGACGTTGGCGGGTTACCCTGCTCGAATTGGTCGACTTCGGCGGCTGCCTCATCGACTCGCTGGGTCGCCAGATAGAGCTGTGCCAGATCAAGCCTGACTTCCTGCATGGCGGGAGCCTGCCGACGGACCTTCGACAATTCCTTCTCGGCCTGGTCGAATTTACCGCTTATTAAGTAGGCCAATCCCAGCTGATAACGAGCTTCAACATAGTTGGGATCCTTTTCCAGAGCATTGTTCAGCAGCACTATCGCCCCCAGAGGAGTCCCTTGCTGGATAAGCGCTTAGCCTTCCTGCAA
>JARRKW010000054.1:0-16147 GCA_037387645.1 Desulfuromonadaceae bacterium | reverse complement strand
CCTGCTCGGTTGCTGAAAGGGAACATCGCCTGGCTTTCATGGTTACGGTTCCCTTAAGGCAGGGGGATGCGGAGCAGCAGTTCGTTCACCACCCGATCCGGGGTGACGCCTTCGGCTTCGGCCTGGTAACTCAACACCAGCCGGTGACGCAACACATCGAATGCGAGTTGCTGGATATCCTCCGGCAACACATAATCACGCCCCGCCAGCCAGGCTCTGGCACGGGCACAACGGTCCAGGGCGATGGTTGCCCTGGGGCTGGCGCCGTAACTGATGAATCCCGCCAGATCATCCCCCCAGGTTTCGGGAGCACGCGTGGCCAACACCAGTTGCAGCAGATAATCCTGAAGATTTTCGGCCAGATGCAGCTCCAGTACGGCCTGGCGGGCCTGGCGCAGTTCGGCCCCGGTTATGGGTGGGAAAGCAGCCGCTTCCGGCGAAGACAACAGCTCGGCCCGGGCCTCATTTCGGGCAAGTTGCAGAATCTGTCGTTCCACCGTTACGTCCGGATAACCGACTGAAACATGCAGCAAAAAGCGATCGAGTTGCGCTTCCGGCAGGGGGTAGGTCCCCTCCTGTTCAATGGGATTCTGGGTGGCCATGACCAAAAAGGGTTCCGGCAGAGTATAACTGACCTGTCCCACCGTAATCTGACGTTCGGCCATGGCTTCCAGCAGGGCGGACTGGACCTTGGCTGGCGCCCGATTGATCTCATCGGCCAGAATCAGGTGGTGGAACAGAGGGCCCTGCAAAAACGCGAAGGAACCATCCTGGGGCCGAAACACATCGGTGCCGGTCAGGTCGGCGGGCAACAGGTCCGGCGTGAACTGAATACGCTGAAAACTGCCGTCCAAATACTGTCCCAGACAGCGGATGGCCCGGGTTTTGGCCAACCCCGGCGCCCCTTCCACCAATAGATGGCCATCGGCGAGCAGGGCGATGAGCAGTCTCTCGATCAATTGCGGTTGACCGAGCACATCCCGTCCGAGTTGTTCAGCAAGACATTGAAAGCGGTTTTGTACGGAGTCCATAGTTTGTTCCTTGCACATTGGATAGCGATGGCCCATCTGCGCCATTGCCTGACTCGACCAGCCCCATGGGCGTTCCGGATCGTACCGAACATGGCGATTATCTGAAATTGTCATCAGGCCGCCAGAGGCGCATTGGCGAAATCCGGTTCAGATCCTGAACCGATAATCAGACGGGAGGGGGTCGGGACAGGACGAAGCAGCCCGGTTGCGACAGCTTTGACAGGGTTGCGGGAGGATATTCCAGTGGGGGGGACAGCTGTTCCGGAAATTGCGGCAGACCAATCCCGGGGCGTTGCAGATCATCGGCGTTTTCGATGCCGTCCGCAGCGGATTCCGAAAAATCGCGAATCCAGGTCACAAGCTCTTCGCGGTCGGAAGCGAACCGTTGCCAGCGTTTGGAGTCGCAGCAGGGCATTGTTTGCAGACAGACCGCTAGAGCAACGGTGAGCAAAAAAAGGAGGTTAACAAACCCCTGGTTCATGGCGCATTCGTTTCCGTTGGGTTTTTCCCGGCTGGGATTTGTCGGCATAGTTACACCCGTGGCCGCAGGTTTGTCAAGCCAGCCGGATAAACTCAATAAGGTAAATAGGTACCGTCATCCTGTGAAACGTGCGAAAATTCCGCCACTTTCAACTTGCGGTTGGAAGCGGAAGCGGAAAAAACTTTTCCGCTATACGGCGAGCTCGTTGACTCGTATCAGGGGAAAGGCTATAAAATGAGGGCCCGGAATGTTTCGGCAAGTTATTCCGCCAGTCTGGCCGGGCTACGCCGGAGTCAGGCGCGGTGCGTTGTTTTTCCTGTATTTGCCTGGAGCACCCTCATGGACCAGTACATCGCCTGCCACGATTGCGACCTGCTGCACACCGCCCGCTCCCTGCCGGTTGGCCGCATCGCGCTCTGTTCCCGCTGTGGCGCCGTGCTTTATCGGCACAAGCGTAATCCCCTGGACCGTACCCTGGCCCTGGCCCTGACCGGCCTGATTCTTTTCATCCTGGCCAACAGTTTCCCTTTTCTGGCCATCAAACAGGCGGGACTGAGCCAGCAGACCACCCTGATTTCCGGCATTATCGAACTGTATCACGAAAAGCTCTACCTGGTTTCCCTGCTGGTTCTGCTGACCACCCTGGTGGTGCCTTTTCTGGAACTCTGCACCCTGCTCTATATCTTCCTGCCGCTGCGCCTTGGCGTGCAACCCAAGTATCTGGCCGTTTCCTGGCGTTGTTTGTCAAAGCTGCGCTCCTGGAGTCTGATGGAAGTCTTCATGTTGGCCATTCTGGTGGCCATGGTGAAACTGGCGGGTATGGCGACCATCGTTCCGGGGGTCTCGGTCTTTGCCTTCGCCGCTTTGATTTTTATCCTGGCCGCGGCCTGCACCGCCATAGACCCGACCCTGATCTGGGCGGCGCTGGAGGAATCATGGCGTCGTTGACGGCCAAACAGGCCGGACTGGCCAGTTGTCATGTCTGCAAGCTGCTGACGCCGTTGGCCCAGCTGGCCGCGCGGCGGGGACATTGCCCTCGCTGCGGAAGCCTGGTGCACCAGCGCAAAACGGACAGCCTGAATCGTTGTTGGGCCCTGATCATTGCTTCGGCCATCCTCTATCTGCCGGCCAATCTGCTGCCCATGACCCATACCGCCCACCTGGGCAAGATTCAGGAAGACACCATCATAAGCGGGGTGATCTATTTTTTGTCCACCGGCAGTTGGCCCATCGCTTTGGTCATCTTTATCGCCAGTATTTTCGTACCGCTGTTGAAACTGTTCATCCTGGCTGCTCTGCTCATTTCGGTGCATCGGGGTTCCCGCTGGCGTCCCGTCGATCGCACCCGTCTCTACCGTATGACCGAACTGGTGGGACGTTGGTCCATGGTCGATATTTACGTTGTCACCATTTTAGTGGCGCTGGTCAAATTGGGAGCGCTGGCCGATATTGAGGCCGGGGCCGCTGCGCCCTTTTTTGCTCTGATGGTGGTACTCACCATGTTTGCCGCCATGGCTTTTGATCCCCGACTCATTTGGGATCAGATGGAGGATCCCCGTGACTCATCAAACGAATAACAGGCCGGCGGCCGAAGTTCTGGTGAAACGGCGCCAGACCCCGTCGCTGATCTGGATTGTTCCCATTGCCGCCGCTCTCATCGCTGCCTGGCTGGCGATCAAAACGATCAATGATCGTGGCCCCCTGATCAGTATCCGCTTCGATTCGGCAACCGGTTTGGAAGCGGGCAAAACCAAAATTCGTTACCGGGACGTCGACATCGGCCTGGTCGAAGAAATTCGCCTGGACGAGGATCTGACTCACGTGCTGGTCCGGGCGCGCATGGATAAGCGCGCAACGCCCTTTCTCACCGAATCCGCCCGTTTCTGGATCGTCCGGGCCCGGGTCAGCTCCGAGGAAGTGTCCGGCCTTTCCACCCTTTTTTCCGGCGTCTATATCGCCCTGGCGCCGGGACCGGAAGCCCCTGTCAGCAACCGTTTTATCGGTCTGGAAACGCCACCGGTGCTGACCGGTGACCTGCCCGGCCGCCATTTCGTGCTCAAGGCCGGGGAACTGGGTTCCCTCGATGTCGGTGCGCCTGTTTATTACCGGCAGATCCAGGTCGGTCGAGTGGTCAGTTACGCTCTCGATGAACAGGGCAAGAACGTGACCGTGCGAATTTGCGCTGTGGCTCCGCACCACCAACTGGTCACCGCCGATACCCGTTTCTGGAATGCCGACGGCCTTCAACTCAAGACCGAATCGTTGTTGACCATCCTTTCCGGCGGCATCGCTTTTGCCACTCCCGAGCTACCCGATCCGAGTCCGTCGGCGGCGGAAAACACCGAATTTTCTCTTTATCCCGATCGGCGCAGTTCCCTGCAAAAGGATTATCCCCTCAAACAGCGATTTCTGCTCCATTTCAACGAATCGGTGCGCGGACTCACCCCGGGAGCGCCGGTCGAATTCCGCGGCATCCGCATCGGTCAGGTCGTTTCCGTGGATCTCGAATTCGATATGCAGCAGCAAACATTCAATATCCCGGTGGTCGTTGAACTCGAGCCGAACCGCATCAAGCTGACCGGCAACGGTCAGCTTGATGCGCAAGCCATAATCCCCATTCTGGTGCAGCGGGGACTGCGCGCCCAACTGAAACTGGTTAATCTGCTCACCGGCCAGTTGGTGGTCAATCTCAATATCTATCCCGATACGCCTGCGGCAACCATCATTCAGGGCGGCAGTTATCCCGAGTTGCCCACCCTGCCGACCCCCCTGGAAGAAATCGCCGGCACGGTCAGCCGATTATTGAAAAAAATCGATCAGATCCCCTTCAGCCGTATTGCCGAAGGTCTCGAACAGGACCTTGCCGATGTCGGCAGCACCTTGCAGACGCTCGATGCAACCCTGCTGCGACTACAACAGCTGCTGCATACCCTGGATAGCGAAGTGGCGCCGAGCGCCACGGAAACCATTGAGACTCTGCGCCAGACGTTGCAGACTCTGCAGCACAATTTTGCCGCCGACTCCCCCTTAAGCACCGAAGCCAGCCGGGCACTGGAAGAGTTTTCCAAGGCGGCTCGCAGCGTGCGGGATCTGACCGACACTTTGGAACGTCACCCGGAAGCGCTGCTGCGCGGCAAGAAAGGATATGAATAATGTTTCGATTTCATTGGAGAAGCCTTTTGCTGCTATTGCTGCTTAGCGGTGACGGCACTCCCGGAAAGTCCGCCCGGCTCAGGGTGCACTGGACCCTGAGCGACGCCAAAGGCAGACCGCTGCAACAGCAAACCTCGACACTGCAGGAAGATGTCGGAACCGGCATGGAGGCCCTGGTGGCGGCACAAAGTCGTCTGCTGTCCCGGCTTGCCGCGGAGATGGCTCCCTCTATACTGGCATCCCCCTGAAACAATCGCTCCCCACGGAACCGATCATGTCCCAGTCCCCCGTTACCGGCGTTCTGCTGTTGCGCCTGTTTTTCCCCTTTGCCCTGGGGTATTTCGTTTCCTATGTCTTTCGCACCGTCAATGCGGTTATCGCTCCCGATCTGGTGGCCGCGCTGACCCTGTCCCCGGCGGATCTGGGGCTATTGACCTCGGCCTACTTTCTTGCTTTTGCCGCGTTCCAACTTCCCCTCGGAGTGTTGCTGGATCGTTTCGGTTCGCGGCGGGTCGAGGGGCTGTTGCTGTTATTCGCGGCAACGGGGGCCCTGCTCTTTTCCCAGGCTCAATCCCTGACCGCCTTGATCATCGGACGGGCGCTGATTGGCCTCGGCGTTTCCGCCTGCCTGATGGCAGCCTTCAAGGCCTTCTCCATTTGGTTGCCCGCAGAAAGACTCCCGTTTGCCAACGGGGTGCAGATGGTGTCCGGCGGCATGGGAGCCCTGGTTGCCACCACCCCGATACAGACGGCGCTGGAATTCACCGATTGGCGCGGGGTTTTTCAGCTGCTGGCCGGGCTGACCCTGTTGGCGGCTGGCGCCGTTTATTGGCTGGTGCCGGAACAGCCCCCCTCCTCGGCCGCCACGGAATCCTTCCGGGAACAATGGCGGGGATTACATCAGGTCCTGACCAGCCGCCGTTTCTGGCAGATCGCCCCCTGGGCCTTTACCGCCCAGGCGGCCTATCTCTCCATTCAGGGCCTCTGGTCAGGACCCTGGCTGAGGGATGTGGCCGGTTATGACCGTGACCAGGTTGCCGGAACCCTCTGCTGGATCGCCCTGGCCATGGTCGCGGGATATTTCTTCTTCGGCAGTCTGGCGGCCCGGCTTTCCCGACGGGGTATTCGCCCCGCCCTGGTGGCCGGTTGCGGCATGGGCATCTTTATCCTGATTCAGGCCCTGTTGGTGTTTGCACCGCAGTTGACTTTTCCCCTTTGGCTCGGTTTCGGTTTTTTCGGCACTTCCTGCATTCTGCCCTATGCCATTCTGTCCCAGGCTTTTTCCCGCCAGCTGGTCGGTCGCAGCAACACCGCCCTGAATCTGCTGGTTTTCGTCAGCGCTTTTGGCGCCCAATGGCTCATCGGCACGGTGCTCGGTTATTGGCCGGTGGCGGCAACGGGTGGCTATCATCCCGACGGTTATCGCTGGGCCTTTCTTTTGCTCATCGCTGCTCAGCTGCTGGCCGTGATCTGGTATTTCAGGTTGAGGCAGATGCCTGCCAGGGAAAAGACAACGGAAAGTTCCCGCTACCGAACCACATAAAGGAAAACAGTCCTGCTGCTGTGCCACAGTGGCTCGAAGCGGCTCCGACTCTTTTCAGAGTTGACCGGAAAAGTAGATTTATGCGAGATTCAAAACAGGCCGCTTTTTTCACTAAAATTTCTTCACTGTTTGCAGGTTTACCATGGAATCGCATCCGCTTTTTTCAATTCTTGTTTTTAATCCCGGGCTTATTGACGGGAAAAAGCTTGAATCCGCCTTATGTGCAACCTCCTGTTCCTTTCGCATGGTCACGGATCCGATTGAATTCCGGGCCGGGCTGGTTGACCGACCGGCTGTGGTACTCGGAGTCGTAACCACCGGCGGGGGGGCCTATCCCCCGGAATTCTGGGAAGAGATCCGCCTGGCCGTTCCGGAAGAAAGCTGTCTCATTCTGATTGGCGGCGAAGAAGAAGCCTTTCTTCTGGCCGACGGAAAAATACCAGGTTCCCGGTTTCTCCTTGCCCCTCCCTCCGAAGCACTGCTGCGTCTTACCTTACAGCAGGTGAAAAACGACTGGAAACAGACGCAACAGCAATCCCGGACCATCAACCAGCTTCGCTATATGAATCGACAGTTCCGGCTGGTTCAGGAAATGTCCCTGTTGCTGAACAGTGAAAAAAATTTCGACCGCCTGTTCAATCTGATCGTTCAACAGATCACCCTGATCCTGAAAGCCGACCGGACCAGTCTTTTTTTGTGGGACGAGGAAAGCGGCGAACTCTGGACCAAGGTCGCGGAAGGGATCGATGAAATCATCCGCGTCCCGCTGCATGCGGGCCTGGTCGGAAAATCTTTTTCCCAGAACCGACCGCTGCTCATCTCGGACGCCTGGGAACATGCCGATTTTGACAAAAGTTGGGACGAGCGATACGACTATCGAACCGAAAGCGTCATCTGTTGTCCGATTAGGAACCGGCAGGATCAACCCAAAGGAGTGCTGCAGATTATCAATAAACAGGAGGGCCTCTTCGACCAGGACGATCTGGAATTGGCCCGTGTCTGTGCCGCCCAAATCGGAGTGGCCCTTGAAAGCTTTGACCTGCTGGAGCAATCCCGCAAGGCTTTTGAAAGTTTCATTCGCACCCTGACTACCGTTATCGATGCCAAACATCCCCTGACGGCCGGCCATTCCCACCGGGTCACCGAATATGCCCTGTTTCTCGGTCAATTGCTGGGACTGGGCGAACAGGAGCTGGACATTCTCAAATATGCCACCCTGTTGCACGATATCGGAAAAATCGGGGTACCCGATTCGATCTTAACCAAAAAGGGGCGATTCACCGAGGAAGAGCGGCTGGCCATGAATGAGCACGCCCGTTGGACCCATACCATTCTCGCTGAAATTCACCTTCCCGATGCATTGAAAGAGATTCCCCTGATGGCTTTCTGTCATCACGAGCGGGTGGATGGCAGCGGTTATCCTCAGGCGCTCAGTCACGGACAAATCCCCTTTTTCTCACGTATTATTGCCTTCGCCGATGTTTTTGATGCCTTAACGTCCTTGCGGGATTATCCCAAATACGACCACGATCAGACCCTGGGTTTTGATCCTTTAACCATGGATCATGCCTTCAACATTATTGCGCGTGACAAGGGCAAGCATTTTGATTCCCAGATTGCCACTGTCGCCATCAGCAACCGTAGCGGAATGGAAGCCTTGTGGAAAACGCTCTATTCAGAACCGAGCTGATTTCTCCCTTTACACCACGGAGCACTATGTGTCCTGTTCGGCCGATGTTTTAAAACAGCTGTCTGTTCAATGGGGACTTCCCGGCGACCATTTCGAAGAAATACAGCGAATCGCTGAAGCGGAAATGGGGAATTTCCCGGAAAACGTTAAGACCCTGATGGAGGATGTGGTCGAACTTTATCAGTCGGGAGGGAGTGCGTTTGAGCCCTGCCAGGTCGGCTACCACACTATCCGCCATGCCCTTGAGGTCACCCTGGCGACCTGCCGTATGCTGGCGGGTTGGAACCGTACCCCGTCGGCGCAGCCGAAAATTGCCGCGGAACTTTTTCCGGCCGCGGTCGCCGCGGCTCTGTTTCATGATGCCGGTTATCTGAAAAATCGCAACGACACCGCCGGCAAAGGCGGTAAATATACCTTTGCGCACGTCCAACGCGGCATGGCCATGGCCCAGGAGTATCTGCAACGGCGGCAATGGCCGGAAAAACTACAGCATTTGACCGTCGCTCTCATCGAGGCGACGGAATTCCACCAGCCCCTTCAGCTAACGGGAATGCTTGCCTCGGCACCCGAAAAAAACCTTGCTTCCATGCTGGTTACCGCCGACATTCTGGTCCAGATCTCCGATCCCTGTTATTTCGATCGCTTGCCGGAACTGTTTGCCGAATTTGAGGAGGGGTATGCGTTCGAGGGGGAAGCCAATCTGAAAAATCGGGGGATCCGGATCTATCAATCGGCCCAGGAACTGGTCAATGATTCGCAGAAGTTTTTCCGGCAGGTGGTTCTGCCCCGGCTGGAGGAACTCGGTCGCATGGACCTGTTGCTGGACCGTTATTTCGGTGACACCGACCATCCCTATCGAGCAGGGGTTTGGCAAAACTTCGCCTACCGTCTCTAACAGGCGGTTGCAGAACCGTCCGGGAACGGACTTTTTCAACAACCTGCCAATGTCCTACTTTTCCAGGTACCGGGTTACCCCGTCCCATTCCGCTCCGGGGGCTTCCTGTTGAAATTGCGCTATCCTTTTCAGATAGAGCGCTGTCGGGCCGTCTTCCGGCACGTAGTTCGCGGCCCGGGAAAAACAGCTCCGCGCCTCATCCCAGAGCCCCCGGCGAAAATGATTCAGCCCTTCCGAAAACGCGGCCACCATGCCAAGCAGGGCATCATCGGCCTCTGCCCGAAAGCAGAGCAACTCAAAGATTCTCTCCGGTACAAGTTTTCCCTTGACCCGTACCCGATCGAGTTCCCGGAGCAGAAATCGTTCGTCCAGGGCCGCAGCGGTTTGTTCCCCGATAATAATCCGGCTGCCGTAGACCTTATTCAGCCCTTCCAGACGGGAGGCGAGATTGACCGCGTCACCGATGATGGTGTAATCCATGAAATCCCGACTACCAAGGTTGCCGACGGTGACGTCGCCGGTATTGATACCGATTCCCAGCTCTAGCGGCGAGACAATCGTAGCCTCATACTCCTGCTGCCATTGATCCAGCACGGCCAGCATGGCCAAGGCCGTTTCCGCCGCTTTCTGCGGGTGGGTCGGCAATTCAAGGGGGGCCCCGAAAAACGCCATAATGGCGTCTCCCATGAGTTTGTCCAGGGTTCCCTCATGTTGAAAAATAAGTGGAATCATGCGGTCGAAATAATCGTTCAACAGGTGACCGGTGGCCTGAGCTCCCAGGGTTTCGGAAATAGCGGTAAAATTTCTCAGGTCGGAAAACAAAATGCTCACTTCCTTCTGCTGTCCCTCCATGTTCAACGACAGGTCGCCCTTGACAAGATTGGTCACTACGGCGGGGGAAACATACTTGCCGAAGATGTCGGTGATGAAGCTGGTGCGTTTTCTTTGAAAATTTTTCTGCAGGGTCAAGCCGGCCAGAAACTGAGCAAAGACAACCGCGGCGGGATGGGCCACGTCAAGCCAAAGCCGGCCCGGAGACAGACAGCAGTAGGCACCGAGCAACAGGCCGAGAAGAAAAAGGAACAACAGGGAGATCTCCGCCAGCAAACCCAAGCGGGATGCATAGAAAAACAGCCCGAGTAGCCCACACAAAACGATGAGGAGAACAATACTCCAGGATGGAGCTTTTTGAATGAAACGACCGCTGAGGATGGTTTCAACGGCATGGGCATGGCAGGCGACCCCGAGTTCCTTCTGGGCCAGAACGTAGGTGACCACTTCTTTGAAACGACCGGTCGCATCATGGGTCGGTCGGGAAAAACGGGTAATGGGAGTGGTGAAGAAGTCCTTTTCCGCAACCAGGCTGCTGCCTAAGATAACGATTTTCCCCTTCACCTGTTCGGGGGAAAATCGATTGTTGACGACATCGACAAAGGAAAGAGACGGGAGGGTTCGGCTGGTTCCCCCGTAATTGGTCAACAATTCAGGATAGGGAAGCTTAAGCTGATTTTCGGGATCAGAACCGAGGGTAAAAAAATCGCTGGCGGAAAAATCGAACTGATAATCGATCTGTAAATAGCTACGCGCCAGCTCAAGGGCAAAGGCCGGAAGCAGCTCCAGATTGCCGTCCGCCAGGGGCTTGGCGTTGAGAAAACGGATTTTTCGCAGCACATCGTCGCTATCCAGCGGCAGATCAATAAAGCCGTCACCGATGGAAACGGCTTGAAACCGGTCCAGGGCCTGGATTTCGGACATCCCTTGCGCGGACGATATCCTGGCCAAAACCACGTTGTTGCAGCGATCCATGGCGGCCGCCAGAACTTCATCCGCTGTGGGATCGGGATCGGGGGCCGAAAGGATCATGTCCAGACCGATAATCTCGGCTCCGGCGGCGCACAGATTATCCAAAGCCTGGGCAATGTCCCTTCGGGACCAGTGTCCGGTCTGGCGTTTCAGGGCCTGGGCGCTCGGTTCATCCATAAGCACCAGGCTGACCTGGCCGGTGGGAGGTTGCGCCGGTTGCCAATAGTGTCCGGCATCGTACAGAAAATGATCGACCCAGCTCAGCAACCCCAGAAGATACCCATACCATGCCAAACCAGCCATGATGATCAGAACCGTAAAAAACGCGGTCCAGATTCGATACTGCCGCTGTAATTTGACCGGATCGTTCATCGAGTCAGTGGATCTGAGCCAAAACAGGCACGAAACGGGCTTCTATTCCACCGATGGGGCTGGAAACAATGATAATGACCCGACACTTTTGCAGGATTTGACTCGACGCATCTTCTTGTTTCAATTCCTGGGCATCCTTTTCACTGATCACCAGATTGGTACGGGACAGTCCCTGCAGGTTTTGCACTTTTTTCACGATGAATTTTTCGCGTTTGGGGCGCCTGGAGGTCTCTTCCGCCCAGGCTTCGGCAGGGCTCAGGATGGTATGGAGTTCCTCCAGCAGATGGTCAAATGACGTCGCCGCCGTGCCGGAAATGTCAATGATTCTTTTTCCACCCGTTTGAGTTCGTAAAGGGTTTCTCCTCGGGAGGAAACGATTTTGGGAAACAGGGACGGGGTCGGCCGGGTTCCGGATTGGAGCTGTCGAGCGTCCAACACCAGCCAGGGCGCGTCTTCTCCCTGGGACTCTTGGCTGATCTGCTCGCGGGGGAAAGAGGACCATTCCAACCGGTTTCTTTCTTTCATCCCATCCAACAACCGGGAAGTCAATCCGCTGACACCATGCATCGGAACACGGTAAATCACTTTGACGTGGGGTTGATCGGAATGGATGGTTTCCCTCTTGACTTCCTCATAATGAAGGGAGGCTTTAAGTTCGATTACGACCCGTCCGGCGCCAAGACTTTGCAGGGTCCGGCGGTCGTCCAGGTGGATGCCGGCTGCAAGTTTGACAATGTTGCCCGCCGCCTGAACCCGGGCTGCTCCCACGGCGCGGGGTCGCGATTGGTGATTGGCTTCCAGAAAACCGTGACCGATGCCGTAAATGTAGCCGTTATCCCAATCGATCCACCCCGTGCTGTATTTTTCCAGATAGGGCGCCAAATCGGATTCCCGCAATTCGACCGATCCCGCTATAGAGGAGGAAAGAACCATCATGAAAAAAAGGGTTATTCCCAAAAAAGCCCTCGATTCAGTCAATAAGCGCATAATGCCCCCTAGCAAAATCAAAATGTTTTCATCCGGCGTTTCCGGATGGACATCAACCAAGAATCGTTAACCTGCAAACGCTGCCATAGGCGACACGAACAGACCGGCGACATGAGGGTCTGCGAACCATATACCGTCGAATTTGCCGGGCCGCAAAAGGTGGATGAGATCTTGTTAAGATACTGATTGCATGAATTGTGCAAAAATCATACTAATTTTACCAGTATATCGTGCCGGGAGGAATTGGAGGACTGCAAAAACCGGGGAAAACCGACGAATTGAAGGCTAAAGGAAAAGAACGGGGCTTTTCTCCCGGACGAATCACTGCTATGCTCAAATGCGAGCGCGTTACCTCGACCCATCTCTTTTTCTTGAGCGAATATGGACCTTTTTGAACAGAGCACTCGAAACTCCGCCGATGCGCCTTTGGCGGAACGGATGCGCCCGCAAACCCTCGACGAAATGGTCGGCCAAGCCCATCTGCTTGGTGCGGGCAAGGTGTTGCGGCGCCTAATCGAAGCGGATCAAGTCGCCTCGGTGATTTTTTGGGGCCCTCCCGGAACCGGCAAAACCACCCTGGCTCAGGTCATCGCCAATTCGACCCAAAGTCATTTCGTCTTTTTTTCCGCCGTTCTGCAAGGGGTTAAGGAGGTCCGGGCAATTGTCGCCAAGGCCCGGGAAGACAAGGCCTATCACGGCCGCAAAACCCTGCTTTTCGTCGATGAAATTCATCGTTTCAACAGGGCCCAGCAGGATGCTTTTCTGCCTTATGTCGAACGCGGGGATATTATTCTCATCGGTGCCACCACGGAAAATCCTTCCTTCGAAGTCAATTCAGCGTTGTTGTCCCGGTCCCGGGTTTTCGTGCTCAATCCGCTGGAACCGGCCGACATCCGAACCCTGCTGCAACGGGCGCTCCAGGATTCACGCGGACTGGGTCCGCGCCAGCTCACCCTCAGCGAGGAAGCCGCCGATTTCATTGCCGAGCAGGCCGACGGCGACGCCCGCGTCGCCCTCAATACCTTGGAAATCGCCGCCGCAGGAAGCGACAAAAGCATTTCCCTGCAAGCGGCGCAGGAAGCGCTGCAGAAAAAGGCCCTGCTCTATGACAAAGGAGCCGAGGAGCATTACAACGTAATTTCCGCTTTTATCAAAAGCATGCGCGGCTCCGACCCGGATGGCGCCCTTTACTGGCTGGCGCGCATGCTGGAAGCGGGTGAAGATCCCCTGTTCATCGTGCGGCGCATGATCATTTTCGCCTCGGAGGATATCGGCAACGCCGATCCGCGGGCCTTGCAAGTCGCCGTTGCCGTGCAACAGGCGGTTCATTTTGTCGGTCTGCCCGAAGCCCGGATCAATCTCGCTCAGGGCGTCACCTACCTGGCCACCGCTCCCAAAAGTAACGCCTCCTATCGTGGCATCAACCAGGCCATGGCCGAAGTCCGTTCCAGCGGCGCCCTGCCCGTCCCCTTGCATATTCGCAATGCACCGACCAGGCTGATGAAAGAGCTTGGTTACCATAAGGGCTATCAATATGCCCACGATTTCGAAGAAGGCGTGAGCGAGCAGCAGCATTTGCCGGAATCCTTACGCCAGCGGGTTTTTTATCAGCCCACCGAACGGGGCTATGAAAAAATGATCGCGGAACGCCTGCGCTACTGGGCCGGATTGCGAAAGCAGAACGCAAGAAAAAACGCCGATCCCGATCGGAACGAAAGTTAAGGCTCCCGTCCCAACGTTCATTCCTGCTCCTGATACCAGGTATATTTATGGGCCTTGCCCCGGACCTTCTCGCTGGGATATTTACGGATGTTTTTCTCCATTTTCTTCGTTACCGTGGTCGCCAGATCCAGCTTGAGGGTATTGGCCAGGGACAGGGAATAAATGACGATATCCGCCAACTCCTCGCCGATATCCTGCAGCGCCTCGGGCGCCAACTGTTGCGACGCCTCAACCGTCAACCACTGAAAATGCTCCATCAATTCAGCCGCTTCAATGGCAATGGACATGCTCAGATTCTTCGGAGTGTGATACTGTTCCCAGTCCCGTTCCCGGACAAATTCAGCCATACGTTCCTTAAGCTGCTGCAGTGTCGTATCCCTGTCGTTCATGGCTCCTCCCGGTACATCTTTCTCTATCGATCGTAAGATTTCAGCGTCCTTTACAAGCATCATGTTCCCACGGACGTGCGCTAAAGTCCAGGACAACAATCCGGATATGTTGCCTTGCCCCTCAGTTGAAAGTAGAAACAAAAAAGCCGTCCGGAACATCCGAACGGCTGGTTTGTCATTCCCACTCGATGGTCGCGGGCGGCTTACTGGAGATATCGTAAACCACCCGGTTGACCCCCTTGACCTCGTTGATGATGCGATTGCTGATATGAGCCATATCCGCATAGGGCAGAGGATACCAACCCGCGGTCATGAAATCTTTGGTCTCCACGGCCCGCAAGGCAATCACATATTCGTAGGTACGCCCGTCCCCCATGACACCGACACTTTTGACCGGCAGAAAAACGGCAAAGGCCTGACTGATTTTGTGGTAGTGTCCGGTGCGATAGAGTTCCTCAATGTAAATCGCATCGGCGCGGCGCAGAATGTCGGCGTATTCCTTTTTCACTTCGCCCAGAATGCGTACCCCCAACCCGGGACCGGGAAAGGGATGGCGCCAGACCATGGCGTGGGGCAGCCCCAGTTCCTCTCCGATGGCGCGAACCTCGTCCTTGAACAGCTCGCGCAACGGTTCGAGCAGTTGCAATTTCATGTAATCGGGTAGGCCGCCGACGTTGTGATGGCTTTTGATATTATGGGCCTTGCCGGTTTTGGCGCCGGCCGACTCGATGACATCGGGATAGATGGTCCCCTGGGCCAGCCACCTGGCGGCGGTAAGCTTGGCTGATTCCTCCTCGAAAATATCGACGAACAGTCCGCCGATGATCTTACGCTTGCGTTCCGGATCACTGACTCCGGCCAGGGCCGCGAGAAACCGCTCTTCGGCGTCGACCCGAACGACCCTGACCCCCATATTTTGAGCGAAGGCGGCCATGACCTGATCGCCTTCGTCCAGACGCAGCAGGCCGTTGTCCACGAAGACACAGGTCAACTGCTCGCCGATGGCGCGATGGATCAGGGCCGCCGCCACCGAGGAATCCACCCCACCGGACAGACCCAGAATCACCTGGTCGGCGCCGACCTGTTCACGAATGCGGGCAACGGCATCATCAATGATATGCCCGGGAGTCCATTGCCCCTGACAACCGCAGATGGTGCGGACAAAGGTGTCGAGCAACTGTTGGCCGTGGGGGGTATGGTTGACTTCCGGATGGAATTGCACCCCGTACAACTGTCGGGAAACATTCTGAATGGCGCAGACCGGCGCATTGTCACTGGAAGCGACGACCTCGAAATCATCCGGCACGGTTTCGACATGATCGCCATGGCTCATCCAGACCGGGCTCTGACCTTCGACGAAAAAACCGGCAAACAGAGGACCGGGACAGCCCTGACTCAGCAGAGTGGCATGACCGAATTCCCGTTTCCCCGCCGGCACTACGGTGCCGCCGAAATGACGGCTGAGCAACTGCATACCGTAGCAGATGCCGAGCACCGGCACTCCCAGCTCAAAGAGCTCTTCGGCCACGGCCGGCGCACCCTCTTCGTAAACAGATTTAGGACCGCCGGAAAGTATGATGCCGCGGGGGTTGAATGCGCGAATCGCCTGAATATCCATATCGAAGGGATGCAGCTCGCAATAGACATGGGCTTCACGCACCCGGCGGGCAATCAACTGGGTATACTGGGAACCGAAATCGAGAATGAGAATTTTTTCGCTATGTATGTCGGTCATGAGCATCCAAAAGGAAATAGAACCAGCAATAGTTAATAAGGATAAGGCCTAGTTGATGCGCTCAATGCGATAGTTGGGCGCTTCATGGGTGATGGCGACATCGTGGACATGGGATTCGCGCAAGCCGGCATTGGTAATGCGGATAAACTGGCCGTTGCTTTGCAGCTCCGTGATGTTTCGACAACCGGTATAGCCCATGCCGGCGCGCAAGCCGCCCATGAGTTGATGGATGTTGCTGGACAGACTGCCCCGGTAGGGCACCCTCCCCTCGATCCCCTCCGGCACCAATTTGATATCGCTGTCCACATCCCCCTGAAAATAACGATCCTTGCTCCCTTTTTTCATG
>JARRKW010000053.1:0-6597 GCA_037387645.1 Desulfuromonadaceae bacterium | reverse complement strand
GTCTGCCTCTGGGAGCCGCTTGTAAAGCTACTCACAATACCAGCTTCATTTTTTACTCGTTGGCGGTTTCCTGTGCTTTTTCATTTGTGTCAGCTAAGCCATTGGTTCAGGAATTTGGCATACTGGGAGCCTTGTCTGGAATCCTTGGCGCAACAGTGCTGGCTCAGGTCACCCTGTTTCTTTTCGGGTGGCGGAAATATAAAAAGTATAAATTCAATCCAACTGAGCAGGTCATGTTTTTTGACTAGTCCTGTGAACAGGGATTTAGTGATTGGGCGACCATGTATTTCTCGATATTTGTAAAAGGTGGCTGTGGTTGGGCTTTGACCAATGTCAGTGTAAACTTGGTTTCCGGTCTAGCGCTAAACGGGCACCAGGTGGATTTGGTGGTGGTCAGTGAATCCGCCGAAAAGCTGAGAGAATTTTATAGGGAGGTTGAGGGGTTCGAGGGGGTCAACATTGTGACCCTGGGGCGCAGCAATACCAGTCTGTGCCTGTTCAGACTGGCAAAATATCTGCGCTCGACCAGTCCCGACGTTCTGTTTTCCCAGCTGGCCATCTGCAATGTCGTGGCCCTTTTCGCCAGGCATCTGGCAGCTGTTGCAACCAAGAATGTTTTTCTGGAAGGCACCATTATCAGCAATGTGGGGCTGGTGGATGCCAAAGAAAACCTGAAACTTAAAATCATCCCCTTGCTGGTTCGCTGGCTTTATCCCGGTGCCCAGGCGATTATCGGCAAAAGTCCCGATGTGCTGGAGGATCTGAAGGCGGTTCTGGGAAAATCTGGGGACAGGGTGCCCATGAAGTTTCTGCCCAACCCCTATTCTCTGGTGCGTTATCGTCGGTTGGCCGGTGAAGCGGTCGAGTTTCCCTGGTCCGGGGAGAAGGATCTTCCCTTTATCGTGGCGGTAGGTCGCTTGTCTGCGGCCAAGGCCTTTGATGTCCTGATTCGTGCTTTTGCGGAGGTTTGCGGAAGAATAGAGAGTCGTCTGTTGATCCTCGGAGAAGGCCCCCTGCGGGAAGAACTGGAGACCCTTGCTAATGAGTTGGGGGTTGGCGATAGGGTTTTCCTTCCGGGTTCGGTTCGAAATCCCTGGAAATATATGGTTCATGCTGAGGTGTTTGTGTTGTCGTCCCGCTGGGAGGGGTGGCCTTCCGCCCTGTGTGAGGCCATGTCGGTGGGGATGGCGGTGATTACCACCGATTGTCCCGGTGGCGGGAAGGTGATGGTGGAGCATGGCAGGAGCGGCCTGATCTCAGCCGTGAATGATGTTGATAAATTACGGGACAGCATATTGGAGTTGCTGGCCAATGACTCTCTACGAAGAACTTTGGGACAGGGAGCTTTGGCCCGCTCGGAGCATTACGACTACCGGCACATCGACTATGAGTATGTCGATTTTGTAAGAAATTTATGAAGTAAGGCCAACCGATTCAGTTGGATACCATCTTATGTAGTTAGCTCGGCTGAAAATTGATTTTCTGCAGCATTTGTTCGGCTTTCTTGAAGTAAATGAAGTGGATTATTGTGTGGTCGGTAATGCCTTTGATCTCGATTCCATTTTGGATACAGATCTGGATCTGGTCGTAGCGCAAAGTTGTTTTCCGAAAAAAATTCAAAAATTGATCGGAAAATTTTGCTTTGAACACGATTATGTTCTTTTTAATATCATCCAATATGAACAAAATGCCGATTTGTTTATTATTTTAATTGAGGTTAATCACAAGAGATTTTTTGTTAAACTCGATGTTTGCGGCGATATTATTCATGAAGGTAAATTTTGGTTTTTGCGAGCAAGTGAGTTGCTGGAGAAGAAGGAAAAATATTGTGACAGAAGTGGTTCCGGGGTTTCATTTTATATGCCAAACCAGCAAGGATCTTTTTCCTATTACCTCTTGAAGAAGATATATAAGTCAGTGAAGTTTGGTATCGATGGTGATGAGGCCGCATTAACTTTTTTAAAAAAGAATTATTTTGCCAGCCAAAATCAAATTGATGCCTGGCTCGATAGAACCTTCGATTCTAAGGGGAAAGCATTCATTCTTAACGCGATTGGTGAAAATTCCGTTGAGAAATTCAATTTTCATTTGCGTGGTTCTGAAGACCTGATGGATTGTCCGCAGGGAAGGTTTTCGACTCTCCGGCTCAGAGAGGTAATGCGGAAAATTAAACGCTGTATCTATCCCACGGGTTTGGTGATTGCTCTGTTGGGCCCGGATGGCAGTGGAAAAAGTACGGTCGGGGAAGGTCTGGTTGCAGATCTGAGTCCTGCTTTCAGAGGTTTGCGATGCTTTCATCTGCGTCCCGGTTTCCTCAAGGCCGTCTCGGGGAGCGGTACTCCTGTGCAGGACCCCCATGGCCAATCGGCACGGGGGGGCTTGGCCTCAATGGTCAAAGCGCTTTATTTTCTCATTGATTATCTGGTGGGATACTGGTTGTTGCTACGTCCCCTCAAGGTGCGATCCCACCTGCTGCTTTTCGATCGTTATTACCACGATCTTTTTCTGGACCCGAAACGCTACCGCTATGGTGCGCCTTTGTGCTGGGCGCGCTGGGTCGGGAAAATGGTCCCTGAACCGGATCTGTTTGTGGTTCTGGATGCCTCGGTCGAGACCATTCAGTCGCGAAAGGCGGAGGTTTCCGCGGACGAAACTCGACGCCAACGGGAAAGATACCTTGACTTTGCCGAAGAACATCCCCGTTGCGTTGTGGTAAGGACCGATCAGAAACTGGAAGTTTCGATCAGCCAGGTTCGTGGTGCTGTTCGGAAGGTTATGAGCAATCGTCTCCTGAAACGCAGGGGGCTGAATGACTGAGAATTTCCCTCTTGAGCCGCTTCTGGACAAGGTATTTTTGTTCGCATCTGCAAGGGGGGAAGTTGCCTGTGCGGAAAAATTTGACGGTTGTTTTTTCACTGTGCCGGGCTCGTCCGGCCCACGCTGGATCGTTCCCCGTTCTCCTGAATGGGGATATCCGGTTTTAAGCTGTTGGCGTCCTTATCGGTTGTTTTCCCGGGTTAAATGGTTTGGAGTGTTGACCTGTTATCGCAGGGGATTGTTGGCAGGACTGCCCGGCGTGCAACGTTTGCCGCAGAAGATGCCACTTATTTCAGTGCCCGGCATCGGCGATGAATTTGTCCCGGTTATCTATGTCGGCACCCCCGGCTCCCAACAAAAAGCCATCGTGACCCTGGTTGATGGGTTTTCCTGTTTGCCGCGTGCGGTATTGAAGATTGCCCTAGGTGATGGCGCCGTTTCCAGCATATTTCGGGAAGCGCAGGTTCTGAAATATCTGGCGGAAAAAGGTGTTGGAGCGGTTCCGGAATTGTTGTGGCACGACGAAAAAGCCGAGTGCACCTGCCAGTCGCTGGTCGTCGGGCGTTTGTCCGGACGCAAACTCAGGGCAAATCATGTCGATTGGCTGTTGCGGCTGCCTCGTACCAATAAGGGAATAACCCCGGAAGAGTTCCGGAGCGATCTGGCGGTCACTTCTACCTGGACCGATGAATTTTCCCCTGCGGAATTTCTCCGCCTACAGAGGCTCATTGATACCTTCCAGTTCGATACACCTATTCCGGCAGTACTGGTTCACGGGGATTTTGCTCCCTGGAATCTGAAAAGGCAGCACAATGGAGAAATTGCCGCCTTCGATTGGGAAGATGCGCGCATCAAGGGGCTCCCTTTACATGACCTCAGTCATTTTTTCCTGATTCAGGGATGCCTCTTTGGGATTAAGTATCCCTACGAGGCGATGCGAGGCAACCTTTTGGTTCGCAATTATCTGTCCGCTTTCGGGTTGGATCTGGCTCTTTTGAAACCACTGTTTCTGCATTATCTGGTGACGCGGATCAGCGGACAAGCTGGTGATTGCAGTGACCTGTATCGGAGCTATCTAATGCGCCAACTCAAACTGTTGGTGGCCCAATGAAAATACTGCTGTCAGCTTATGCTTGTGAGCCCAACCGGGGGTCGGAACCGGGGGTCGGGTGGAATTGGGCTCTGGAGCTGGCCAAACGAGGGCATGAGGTCTGGGTTTTGACCCGGGCCAATAACCGGGAGCCGATAGAGGCCGAGTTGGCCGCTATGGTCCCCCTGGAGAATCTGCATTTTCTTTATTTCGATCTGCCGGAATGGTGCCGGCGGCTGAAAAAGTTCAAAGGCGGTATTTATCCCTATTATCTGGCCTGGCAGTGGGGCGCCTATAAAATGGCGCATAAGGTTCATCGGCAGATCCGGTTCGACCGCGTTCACCATGTGACGTTTGTGAGTATTCGGCTGCCGAGTTTTATGGGGGGGCTGGGGATTCCATTTGTTTTCGGGCCGGTGGCGGGCGGTGAGTATGCCCCCTGGCGATTACGGCGAGGGTATCCAGCTAGGGGTTGGATCCTTGATGCCCTGCGGGATCTGGCCAATGCCCTGGTGCGGATCGATCCTTTGATGCGAAGAACGTTCAGGCGAGCGGAACGTATTTTTGTGACTTCGGAACAGACTTTGGATCTGGTCCCCAATCGGTATCGGTCAAAGACCCGGGTGCAGCTCGCTATCGGCCTGGATGAAAAGTGGTTGCAAGCAATTCCCCCCAGTATCGATAAGAAGCCGGCAGGGAAAGAGGCGCTTCGCCTGTTGTATGTTGGTCGTTTCTTGTACTGGAAGGGGATGCATCTGGGCCTGCCGGCCTTTGCCCGTTTTTTAGAAAAATGTCCTGCTGCGGTCCTGACCATGATCGGGCAGGGGCCCGAGGAAAAATTGTGGCGCGAACTGGCGGCGAAACTGGGCATCGCCCATAGCGTACGCTGGGTTTCCTGGGTTGATCAGGCCGAGCTGAGCCGATACTATCGGGAACATGACCTCTTCTATTTTCCGAGCCTGCATGATTCTGGAGGCATGGTGGTTCTGGAAGCCCTGGCGCACGGAGTGCCGGTTCTATGTTTCGATCTGGGGGGCCCTGGAACCGTTGTCAATGAAACCTGCGCCTTGGTTGCGGAAACCAAGAAGGTTTCAGAAAACGTACTGGTTGCCGATCTGGCCGACAAGCTGCTGTCCTTATGGCGCTCTCCGGAGCTGTTGAGCTCTCTAGCCGGCAGGGCCAAAGATAGGGCCTACGCGTTTAACTGGGAGCAACTGGTCACAAGAATTTATCCGCAGGAATAGAGAGTGGTAATTAATCCCCCTGTCAGGTAGCAAGGTTTTTTTCAATGCTTATTGCCTACGGTCAATCTGAATATAAAAATGCCCCGGTTCTTTTTCTGGTGCTCAGCCTGATTCTATTTTCCCGCGTATTTTCTGCCGCTGGAATTCCCAATATAATCAATTTTCTGCATTTTGCCGCTGTCCCTTGCGCCCTGCTGTTTTGTTTTCCCAAACAGGTTAATCCTTCTGTCAAACAACTGCTTTGGGGGGTGGGAGCCTTTTATCTTGTGGTAGTATTCAGTGCGCTGACCAATGGTGCGGGGGGCGTGAATGTTCTTCTCGGAGGCCTGATGCTGACCGAGCCTTTTCTGCTGATTGCGCTATTGACGGGGCATCGGTGGTCATCGGCCCTGCTCCATAATTTCACCCGCTTTATCTTTGTTTTTATTGGGGTACACCTGTTTTTTATTCTGTATCAATATGTTTTACAGGGCAAATCCGGTGATACCGTTCAGGGGGTCTTTCTTGACATGGGCGCGGGTGCCCATGTCGCTGGAGCCGTGGCTTTTACCGCAGCTGTGTATTTTTGTTTTTCGGCCGGCTGGATAAGTAAGCCGGCGAAGCTATTGTTGGCTGCCATTTCGCTATGGGCGGTGATTTTTACGGATTCGAAGCAGGTGTTTGCCGTGTTTTTGGTGGCGACTGCCATTCTTGCCTTGATGAATATTTATAAAATAACGCGGTTTTTCAAGCTGCTTCTGGTTTTGACGGTTTCCTGGGTTTTGTTGCTGCAACTGGGGAAATATGTTTTTCCCTTACGGACCTACCTGGAAAGATTGGGATTCTTCTGGGGCGGATTGACCCAGAAATTTATGGTTTTTGATGTCTTTAGCGCCCATTTTGTCAGCCCTTTCAATTGGTTGTTTGGTCTCGGCCCTGGTCATACCGTGAGTCGGCTCGGTTTTCTTCTGCCCAATTACTTTCACATTCTATCCCCTCTCGGTGCAACCAAATCTTCCATTACCAACCTTGTCTGGGAAGTGAATCAGAATCACTATCTTTCCAATTCCGAAACCGGCTCAAGCATATTTTCTTTAATGTTTTCCTGGGCTGGAATATTTGGGGATTATGGTTTTCTGGGGCTTATTATTTATCTTTATCTGTGGTTTCTGGTGTGGCGACATTTTTGCCGAACCATGACCACAAAATTTCTATTGCTTACCGTTTTTATTTTCGGAATGGTTTTTTCCTGGATGGAAGAGCCCGGCTATATTCTGTTGGTCATAAGCCTGATCTGTTTGCAATGGCAAAAGGGTTTTCGTGAGGAAGATAGCGCAGAAATTGAAGCTGGGGCAAAATGAAGATTTGCTTGGTGCATAATACCTATCAGATACGGGGGGGCGAGGACGGAGTCGTGGAACAGGAACGAAACCTGTTGGTCTCTTCCGGACATGAGGTAACCACATA
>JARRKW010000052.1:0-11990 GCA_037387645.1 Desulfuromonadaceae bacterium | reverse complement strand
TCCGCATTTTGGAGCTGTTTTTGTTCCAAAACCTTTGCCGCATCGGCTTTGGTTTCCCCTGCGCCGTCAGCCGGTGTTTCGATGCCGCTGGATTGGGCGACCTTGCTGTCGGGGGTCGCTTTGGCGGCGGGCTGGTTTTCCGCGGAGGCAAAAGCCAAACCGGTCAGCATCAGGGTGGCGAACAGGGACAGCAACAACGTCTTTTTCATGGGGACACTCCTCTTTCCATTTGGGGTTAAGGGTTTTTCCGTTTTTCCCGGATATATGCCCAAGTTTGTTTTCCGCATCCGACCATGAATTTACCAGTGCAAACCGTCTGCGCTTATTGTGTTTGGTTTGAGCTGATATCCATGCTTCGTGCGGCGAGTCTCGGGAATAGGCCGGGCCGACTTATGCCAAGCTATAGCGACTTGTGTGCCAAGGTTGAAAAAGTCAAACAAAACGGCAGGTTAGTTTCAGGAAGAGGGGTAAATAAGCCGTCGGCGCCGGAATTCTGTTTGCTATGGGCGACAGTAATTGAGCGACTTTTTGAAAATCGTTAAATATCAGGGGCTTGCCCTGTTGCTTAGAAGCGACTAACGGCTTCGGCCCGCTTCAGCTGCCGAACAAGCCGTACGGCATCGCGGCGATTTGCACTGCGGAAGGGTCTGTGTTAGGGTGGGTTTCCTTCCTGCGGATAATGCTGCGACGGCGGAAACCGGAAACATGATCGTCATTTTTTGTCTACCTCTGAGCATACTTTGTTTGATTTTGGCATTTTTATGCCTGCGGATCAAACGGCCGCGGCATGCTTTCATCTGTGCTTTGGCCGGGGTTGTTCTGCTGGGGCTCGCTGTTCTGTTAACGGTTGGCGGCACGGTTCTGATCCAGGAAATCACTTTGCCTACCTGACTTCTTTGCTTCCTGTCGGCAGTGAGACGGCAAAAAGAGACGGTTTGGTTTGACAGACGGTGGAAAAACCGTCTGGGGAGTCCAGGGGTGGGCGCCCGGAATCGATAAGGAATTTTTTTCACAACCACCTGCGGGAAATGCTGTTTAGCAGGAAGATGGGTGCCCGCGCGTCGGTCAATTTCTGCTAAACTTTAAATTAAACAATGGCCATGTGTCGTTACCGAAGGTTTTCGGGGCAGCGGGAGAGCCGTATGAAAAGGATGCGATGGTTGGGGGTTGGAATAGGGTTGCTGGTGGTCTTGACCGCCTGTGCGCCGAAGTTGGCGAGCAAAAATACTTTCGACGGCAGGGCTGATTTTCAGCAGTACCACTCCTGGTTCTGGAGTGATGGCAAACCGGCCCTGGTGGATGCCATGGTGGGGGCCGATCTGAACGAGCAATTCATTCGGCGGGCCATCGCTGACGAACTGGTGGCCAAGGGTCTGGCGATTCAGGCCGGTCAGCCTGATTTGCTGGTCAGATACGAGACCCATTTTCAGGAGGCGGTTTCGGCAACGCCGAGTGAAACCGGTTACAGTTATCAATGGCGTTGGGTTCGTTGGGCCTTTGGTGAAAGCGAGCAGCAATCCTACAGCAAAGGGACGCTGATCATCGATATGTTGGATCGTAAAACCGGTAACCTGGTGTGGCAGGGATCGGTCAGTGGTCCGATCCGAGATAAGACCGATGCCCAGGGCAAGCTTCGCGCTGCCGTTAAAGAGGTTCTGGCCCCCTATCCACCGGCTCCCTGAGCCGATTCTCGCAACGATGTTGAAACGCCCCGGTTTTTTGCAAGCCGGGGCGTTTTTCCGTTTGGGAAGATGGTTTGCTCAAGGTTCAGAGGGGGAGTCCTCCTGTTCCGCTCTGTTCAACTTTTCGTACAGGGCAATCTGCTCGGCCATGGAAAGTTTTTTCCGGCAGCCGCTTTTCAGACACAGACGGCAGCGATCGTCACTGCACCATTGGCACATTTTGCAATCGGGACAGGGATGTTTCTTTTCCATAAGGGCTCCCCAGGTAACCGGACTCAGTTAATATTTTACTCTCGTTACTCAGGGTTCGGCAAGCGTCCCCATTCGGGATAAAGGCGACGGCGCTGCCGCAGCAGGTACCAGGCTTCCAGGGTTTCGGCGCTTAGCAGAAGAGCGACAGCCAGGGCGATGCCGGGGACGGGCAGGGGCAGCAGCAGGCTCAAGCCCCAACAACCGGCCAGAAACAGCGATTTGAAGAGGGTCGAACGCCCCAGGTGAGCGCCGGCGAAAAAGCCCCGCAGCAGGTTGGCCGCGCCGTAAAGAAGGGGAAAGATGGTGCAGCCGGCCATGGGCCAGGCGATGTAATGGCGCAGGCCGGTTTCGATGCCCATGATGCGGCCGAGAATCCAGTGGTTGAGAGGAAAGGCGGTGAGGAACATGAGCAGTCCCATGCCGCAACCGACCCAGAGAAAAAATCGGATCAGAACCCGGTAATCGGCCCGGTTGGTCACCAGGGTCAGATAGGCCTGTTGCAGATTGCGCATGGGCCCGGCCAGCAGAAAGATGAAGCCGCGAATCACTCCAAAGGCGGCCAGGGCCAGCTCGCCGTCGGCCAGGCGGCCGATGATGGCGTTGATCAGCAGCGGAATGGTCTGTTGCAGACAAGAGGAATAGGCCAGGGGAAAGGCGTAGCGCAGAATCTGGCCGGTGGTTTTCTCCTCCTCGCCGCTGGCCGGCAAATGGCATCGCCAGGCAAAGAAGGCGACCAGGGCGGTTTCCACCATAATGCAGCCGAGCAGGGCAAAGGCGCCGAGCGCCGGCCCTTTGAACCAGGGGGTGCCGGTGGCCAGCAGCAGAAAAAGCACGGCGACCCGCACGCCGGTGGCGAAGGAAACCAGGCTGGTACGCCGGGCGCGGATCACCAGTCCCTGGAAGAACCCCCGGAAACCGGTAAAAAAGGGGAGCAGTGCCAGGATGCTGAGCACCTCCCGGGCGCCCCGGGCAATGTCCTGATTGACGCCGAGGACGGTTTCGAGCAGGAAGGTTCCAACGGGGGTAAAGGCCATGAGCGCCAGGGCCACCGAGACATAGCAGGCCACCAGCACGACAAAAACGGCGGTGCCGATCAGGGACTGACGGCCACGGACCATGGCGATGGTGACGGTGTGGTTCTGGTAGGAAGGGGAAGCGACGAACAGATGCAGCACCATGGCGACGGAAAAAGAGGCCAGGGCGGTGACGAAGTCATCCAGCCGGGCCAGGGCGCCGTTGATGATGGAATGGGAAATGCTCATCAACTGGATGTTGAGCAGCAGAGGGAAAAAGAACAGGGAGATTTCCCGCATGCCGAGAGGGCGTGAGCTCAACGGCAGCCTCCCGGATAGAGGCGGAGCAGGTCGTGCGGGGTGATGGCCAGATCGTCACAGGGGGCATCGCCCTGCCGGCCGATGCCCCAGGCGCAGAAACAGGTGCGCACGCCGGCGGCGGCGCCGGCCCGCAGATCCGTGTGGTGGTCGCCGATCATCACCGCGGCAGCAGCCGTGGCGCCCAGCTGTTCCAGGGCATGCAGAACGGGGAGGGGATGGGGCTTCTTTTCCCGGCAGGAGTCACCGCCCACCACCACCTGGAAGAAGGAGGAGAGCTTCAGGCCGGCCAGCAGCGGCAGGGTGTAGGCGATGGGTTTGTTGGTCACCACCGCCAGCCGTTGGTGGCGATGGGCCTGGAGAAAGTCGAGAATGCCGGGATACAGGCAGGAATGATCGAGAAGGTGTTCGCCATAGAGGGAAAGAAACCGTTGCAGATATTCCTGCCGAAAGGGGATGTCCCCCAGGCCGCGTTTGACCAGCTGGGTGGCGCCGTCACCGACGTAACTGCGCACCTGAGACTCTGCCAGGGGTTCCAGCTCCAGCTCTCGGCGCAACAGGTTCATGGCCGTGGCCAGGTCGTGCAGGGAGTCCACCAGGGTGCCGTCCAGGTCGAACAGAAAGGTATCGGGACTCATTGCAGCAGCGAGAGAAGCCAGTCGAACAGTCCGGTTTCTTTCATCTTGAAATAGAGGACGACGGCGACCGCCAGGGGCGAAACATAACGGATCAGAAAATGCCAGGTCGGATAAACCCAGCCGGCGCCCCCGGCGATGAGCTCCTGTTTTTCCTCGTTGCCGCTCCAGAACCAGCCTACATAGATGGCAATCAGCAGGCCGCTGATGGGCAGCAGGTAGTTGGATGCGAGCATGTCGGCCGAGTCGAAAAAGACCCGGTCGCCGATGACCTTCCATTCGGCCAGGGAGTTGTAGGAAAGAGCGGTGGGAATGCCGACCACGAAGGCCAGTCCGGCCAGAAAAGTGGTGGCCCGGGGGCGGCTCCAGCCCCGCTCGTCGATGAGATAGGCGACTTGGGCTTCCAGCAGCGAGATATTGCTGGTCAGGGCGGCAAAGGCCAGCAGCAGGAAGAAAACGATGGCCAGCAGTGAGCCGCCGGGAATTTTTGAGAAGACCACCGGAATGGTCTTGAAAACCAGGCCGGGTCCGGCCGCCGGGGCCATGCCGACGGAAAAGACCACGGAAAAGATGGCCAGTCCGGCCATCAGGGCGATTACCGTATCCAGGACAACGACGCGCAGGCTGGCAGCCAGCAGATCTTCCTCTTTGCTCAGGTAGGAGCCGTAGGTGATCATGGCCGCCATCCCCAGAGAGAGGGTGAAAAAGGCGTGGCCGAGGGCTTCCAGCACCGAGCCGGCGGTCAGTTTGGCGAAATCGGGACGGAACATGAAGGTGATGCCCTCCCAGGCACCCTTGCTGAGCATACCGTTCATGAACAGCAGAGCCAGCAGGACGAAGAGCACCGGCATCAGAATTTTACTCCAGCGTTCAATCCCTTTCTGCACCCCGCCGATGACAATGCCCAGGCACAGGATCATGAAGAGGAAATGCCAGAGCAGTTGCCGGGGCCCGTCGGCGATCAGTCCACTGAAAAGGCCCTCGATGGCTGCGGCGGGTTGATCGGTAAAACTGCCCATCAGAGCGCGGTAGACATAATCGAGGGTCCAGCCGGCCACCACCGAATAGTAGGAGCAGATGACGAAGGCGGCGCCGACGCTGATCCAGCCGGGGGTCAGCCAGAAGGAGCGGTTGCCTTCCAGGTGAATGAAAGCGCCCACGGCATCGCGGCGGGTATGGCGGCCGAGCATCAGTTCCGCCATCATGATGGGCAGACCGACCACGGCGATACAGATCAGATAGACCAGAACGAAAGCACCGCCACCATTCTGTCCGGCGATATAGGGGAATTTCCAGACGTTGCCGAGGCCAACGGCACTGCCGGCGGCAGCCAGAATAAAGCCCAGGCGGGAGGCCCAGAGGGCGCGGGGGGTGGCGTAACTCATGATCTACCTCGTCCGTTCGCCGAAAATGGCGGTGCCGACTCGGACCAGGGTGGCCCCTTCCTCGATGGCGACCTCGAAGTCGTGGCTCATCCCCATGGACAGTTCGGTCATTTCGACGCCTGGAATGTGCAGTTCACTGATACCGGCGGCGAGTTCCCGCAGCCGGCGAAAATAGGGGCGGACCTGTTCCGGGTCTTCCAGCCAGGGGGGCAGGGCCATAAGGCCGCGGATGTGCAGGTGCGGCAATGCGGCCACCTGCCGGGCCAGCTCGAACAGAGCGGCTTCCGTGGTCCCCGCCTTGCTTTCCTCGGCGCCGAGATTGACTTCCAGCAGGACATTCAGTTGGCGGCCCCACTTGCCCCATTGACGATCCATTTCCTTGGCCAGGGAAAGGCGGTCGAGGGAGTGGATCATGGTGACTTTGCCGGGCAGGTATTTGACCTTGTTGCTCTGCAGGGAACCGATGAAATGCCACTCCACCGGCGCGGTGACCTGATCCACTTTTTCCAGGAACTCCTGGACGTAATTTTCCCCGAACAGGGTCTGTCCCGTCGCTGCCGCCGCCTCGATCAGTTCAGCGGGTTTGGTTTTGGAGACCGCCACCAGTCGCACCTCGCCGGGATCGCGGCCTGAGCGGGCGCAGGCCGCGGCAATACTGGCGCGGATTTGGGCAATATTATCCTGGATAGACATTCTGGCAACGCTGATGGTAAGGGCTGACTTCTATGCCTGCCCGGTTTGGGCAGGCACGTTGGACTGCCCCTACGGGATGGATGCAAACAAGCGAATTGCGCCGAGACCCTCAAGGACCTCCAGCAATTCGCACAGGGGCAGGCCAACAACATTGGTGAAACTGCCTTCGATGGCGCGGACCATGAAAACGCCGAGGCCCTGAATGGCGTAGGCGCCGGCTTTGTCCATCGGTTCACCGGTGGCAATGTACCCCGCGATCTCCGTTGCTGTCAACTCCTTGAAACGAACCCGGGTGGTGACGACCTCCGTGACCGTTGTTCCACTTTGTCGGTCATGGACGGCGAAGCCGGAAAGGACCTGATGTTCGCGTCCGGAGAGGGAGCACAACATGGCGGCCGCGTCCCCCGGGTCGGTCGGTTTGCCGAGGATGGTTTCGTCGTGCAGGACGATGGTGTCGCTGCCGATGAACCAGCGTCCACGGATTTCCGGTCTGGAGGCGATTTCAAGGGCTTTTTCCCGACTCAGGCGTGTTACATGTTGGCGGGGCGTTTCGCCGGCCTGTTCCGTTTCGGGAATTTGGCTGGGAACGACAATAAGGGGAATGCCCAGGCGTTCAAGCAGTTCGCGGCGGCGCGGAGAGGCCGAGGCCAGGACAATATCTGGGGCTGAAGTCATTTGTTTCAACTTTCGTGTTTTGCTGAGGGTGCGGATTGTCGCAAGGCGGTGGCAGGATCAGCCGGTTTGGGTGGTGCGGTGCGCGGAGGCGGGCGCAAAGCTTGCCAGACGGTTGCGGCCTTTGCTTTTGGCCTGATAGAGGGCGACATCGGCCGCGTTGATCAGGGTTTCAAAGCTGGTTCCGGCCGCGGGGAAGGCGGCAATGCCGATGCTGGCGGTGAGTTTCTTCTGCGGCATGCCGGTTTCGCCGGGGAAGCGCTGATTCTCAATGGCCCGGCGGATCCGCTCGGCGACAAAGAGCGCCTCCTCGCAGCTGGTATTGGGTAGCAGCAGACAGAATTCCTCGCCGCCGTAGCGGGTAACGATATCCATCTCGCGGGCCGATTTCTTCAACAGTTCGGCGATTTTCTGCAGGGCATGGTCTCCGGCGATATGGCCGCACAGATCATTGTAGGTTTTGAAATGGTCGAGATCGACCATCATGATGGTCAATGCCTGCTGCAAGCGGGAACAACGGTTGATTTCCTCATGGAAGCGGGCTTCGAGCAAGCGTCGGTTGTACAGGTTGGTGAGTGGATCGCGGGCCGCCAGTTCTTCCAGCTTTTGCGTATTTTCCAGGGCGGCGGTACGCTGGATCATCTGGGCGGCATGTCCCGCCAGCACGTGCAAATGCTTGAGATCGGTTTCAGTGAAGATGTGGCCGTTGCTCTTGTCCGCCAGGTTGAGTACCCCGATAATGCGGTCCTTGTTTTTCAGCGGAAAGCTGATGAAGGATTTGGTTTGAAAGCGGGGTCGGTTGGCGATCGCGATACGGCAGTCCTTTTCAATGTCGGAAACCAGTAAAAACAGGCCGCTGCGCGCCACCCGGCCGGAAATACCTTCACCCATGCGGATCGGCAGGCTGCCGGCCACCTCAAGATTGATCCCTTTGGCGGCAACGATATGCAACTCTTCACCGTTTTCGTCAATAAGCATCAGGGACCCCCGGCAAGCCTGCAGGAGTTCACAACTGTTGTCGACAATGTATTGATAGAGGGTCTCACGGGTTTCCACCAGGGACAGTTCACTGATCATGGTGATCAACTGTTGGCTGGTAACCTGGTCGGCCTGATGTTCCAGGGTTGTTTTTAAACGCAGTAGTTTGGCGGCCACCCGTCCGGCCAGCAATTCAAGCAACAACAGATCGCGCGGAGGGAGTTCCATATCGAACAGAACAACCAACCCCAGAATCTTTCCTTCGCTGGTCAGTGGGGCACAGACCGCGCGTTCCGTATCGGTTTTGGGAAACAGAGAGGTCAGTTCCTGGTGCAGTACGGTTACTTTGCCCGAGGAATGCGTCGCCAGAAACTCCGTCAGATTCCGCTCGGAAAAGGTGAGCGGGTGGGACGCCATGCCGAATGCGGCCCTGACCGACAATGCCTCCCTTTCCCCCAGCAGTACAGCGACTTTTTTCAGATCATAGAGCAGAACGAGGGATTCTCCGAGCAACTGAGCGGCGGCGTCCAGGGATGGGGCGCGGTCGATGGCCGTAGCCATGGCCGTCAGGGTATGGATCCGTTGCGTCATTTTTTGCATCGGCAGCGTGGTCGGTTGCGTACCTTCAAAAGGCCGGAGCGTGGTTTTTACCTCGGCCATGGCGGCAGCCAGTTGTTCGGGACCGATCCGGGGGATTTTTTCCAGGCGTTTCAGCAGTTCGCTGCCGTCGGTATTGCAGGCATTGGCCAGTCTTTCGAGATGGCTCAGATCGAGAGAGTCGTCCCGACAGCCGCCGGCGAAAATACAGCAGGGCTGGTTTTGTTGATTGCGGAAGGGGACGGCGAAATAAAGCAGGCCGACCGGACATTTGAAAGTAACCGACTGGCCTGCTTTGGTGACTTTGTCGAAGGCGGTTTCAAAGGTTTCCCGACAGCTGTCTGATGGGTTGTGGGTGGAAATATCAGCATCGGTTTGTCACGTCAGCAAGCAGGTTTTGGCGGAATGCAACCCGCGGTTTTAAAAAAATAAATAGCGGCGTTCTAAATGCGTAAGGTTTGTGTCGCAAAACAAGCGTTTTTCCGGGCCGCCGGGAGGGTTTTCCGGATATTTCCCCTCGGGAGCGAAAAACGCAGAAAAACTCCCATAACAGTTTGTTTGCTTAATCTGTGCCAAAAAATATTACTTAATATTAACAATTGGTTATGGCCGCCCTGATCGTGACAAAGTAGGCAAGTGTTAAGTTTTTCGACGGCAAGGTCGCTGGTCGATGGTTGTTTTGCTGATATTTTTAGCAGACGGGGAGCCGGCGGCAGAGAAACGTCAAATATTTCGACAAAAGCCGAAAATGAGGGACGCGGTTTAGGGCGAAGTTTGTAGGCTCCGCCACCAGGCGTCCAACTCGGTCAGGGCGCGCTCCGCCATGGCCAGTCTGCGGTCGGCTCGCTTCATTTTTTTGCCATTTAAGGGAGGAAAGAGACCGTAGTTGACGTTCATCGGTTGAAAACCGTCGGGGTCCGAATCGGCCAGGTGGTTGAGCAGGGCGCCCAGGGCGGTTGTCGCCGGAGGCAGGGGGATGGCTTCACCCTGTTGCCAGCGTGGGGCAAACAGGCCCGCCAGAAAACCCGTGGCGGCGGATTCCACATAGCCCTCAACACCGCTGATCTGACCGGCAAAGAAAATCCGCGGATCCTTTTGCAACTGCAGGGTGCGGGTGAGGCATGCGGGGGCATTGATAAAGGTATTGCGGTGAACACTGCCAAGTCGGGCGAAGCGGGCCTGGCCGAGACCGCCGATGGTGCGGAAGATGCGGCGTTGCTCGGGATAGGTGAGTTTGGTTTGAAAGCCGACCATATTGAAAAGGGTCGCATGCCGATCGTCCTGGCGCAACTGTACCACGGCAAAAGGTTCTTTGCCGGTGCGTGGATCGGGCAGGCCGACCGGCTTCATGGGGCCGAAGGCCAGGGTCAGTTCACCCCGCTGTGCCATTTCTTCAATGGGCATACAGCCCTCGAAGTGAATCATCTTTTCAAAATCGCGGGCGGGGACCTTGTCGGCGGCTTTCAGTTCGGCGACAAAAGCGAAATATTCCTCGCGACTCAAAGGGCAATTGATATAGTCGTCGCCACCCTTGCCGTAGCGGGAGGCTTTCCAGGCGCGGGAGAAATCGATGGAATCCGCCTCAATGATGGGAGCGATGGCATCGTAGAAATACAGCTGGTCGGCACCGGTCAGCTGGGCGACGGCGACCGAGATGGCTTCCGAACTCAGTGGTCCCGAGGCGATGATCAGGGTGCCTTCGGCGGGAATGTCGGTGACCTCCTGGCGGCGCAATTCGATGTTGGGATGGGAGGTGATTTTTCCGGTGATGTAGTCGGCAAAGGCCTCGCGGTCGACGGCCAGGGCGCCGCCGGCTGGAACGGCGGTGGCGTCGGCGGCCGCCATGAACAGGGTATCGACCCGGCGCAGTTCTTCCTTGAGACAACCGACGGCATTGTTCATGCCGGCTCCCCGCAGGCTGTTGGAGCAGACCAGCTCGGCGAGTTTTTCCGAGTGGTGAGCGGGAGAGAACCGTTGCGGTTTCATTTCATGGAGAATCACCCGGCTGCCGGCGTTGGCGGCCTGCCAGGCCGCCTCACAACCGGCTAGGCCGGCGCCGATGATGCGAATGGGCATGAAGGTTTCCTGTCTGGACGGACGCAAACAGCCGGGCATTTCGGCCCGGCTGTTTGCGTGTGAGGTTGCGAAAATTTACTCGGTCTTTTTCTTGTTCGAAGCTTTGCCCGGAGTCTTTTTCTTGGCCGGGGTTTTGGCAGGCGCCTTTTTGGTCTTGGTCGCAGCAGTTTTTTTGCCGGCAGCGGATTTTTCGCCGGATTTTTTCTCCGGCTCGACCAGGACCAGTTTGTAGTCGCAGTTTTCCGTCGGGCATTTACGGTAGGTGCCGAAGCGTTTGGTCACCTTTTCCACAATGACCGGATAGCCACAGCTGGGACAGGGCTCCTTGATCGGCATGTCCCAGAGGGCGTATTTGCACTGGGGATAGCGATTGCAGGAATAGAAGATCTTGCCGTAGCGACTCTTTTTTTCCATCAGCTCCCCCTGTTTGCATTCGGGACAGGCGATGTCGAGGGCCTTGGGTTTGACCAGGGGCTGGATATTCTTACAATCGGGATAGGCGCTGCAGGCCAGGAATTTGCCGTAGCGTCCCATCTTGATCAGCATCGGCGCCCCGCACTTGTCGCATTTTTCTTCGGACAGTTCCGGTTCGGGCTGCTCTTCGCCCGCGAGGGGCTCGGTGTGCCGGCAATCGGGAAATCCGCTGCAGGCCAGAAAGCGACCGGAGCGACCGAGTTTGATGACCAGCTCCTTTTGGCATTCCGGGCAGGTCCGGTCGGTTTTTTCGGTGGTGATTTCTTCCTTGGTGACTTCCTTTTCCTTCTGCCGGATCAGATCGATGAAGGGTTCCCAGAAACCGCGAATGACCGGCCGCCAGGTCTCCTCCCCCCGGGAAATGGCGTCGAGGTCTTCTTCCAGCTTGGCGGTGAAGTCGTAATCGACGTACTGGGGGAAGTGGTTGACCAGCAGATCGTTGACCACCATGCCGACATCCTCGGCGTAGAAAATACGTTTTTCCAGACGGACGTATTTGCGCAGCACCAGGGTGTTCATGATCGAAGCATAGGTCGAGGGGCGGCCGATGCCGTATTCCTCCAGGGTCTTGACCAGGCTGGCTTCGGTGTAGCGCGGCGGCGCCTGGGTGAAGTGCTGTTCCGGCAACAGCTCCTTGCGCTCGACGGATTCGCCTTCGACCAGGGCTGGCAGGGTCCCTTCCTTTTCCTCGTCGGGGGCGTCGGTACCCTCGATATAGAGCTTCATGAAGCCGGGAAAGCGGATCACCTGGCCGGTGGCGCGGAAGACGAAACGTTCGCCGGCGGTCAGGTCGACGCTGGTCGCTTCCAGCAGCGCCGGCGCCATCTGCGAGGCCACGGTACGGGTCCAGATCAGTTTGTACAGACGATACTGATCGGAAGAGAGGAAGGGTTTAACCTTTTCCGGCGTGTTGGCGATGGCGGTCGGGCGGATGGCTTCGTGGGCTTCCTGGGCGTTTTTCGCCTTGCTTTTATAGATCCGGGGTTGGGCCAGGGCGTATTCCTGGCCGAACAGGCGGCTGATGACCTCACGCGCCTCATCGGTGGCAACGGGCGAGAGGGCAACGGAGTCGGTACGCATGTAGGTAATCAGGCCGACTTCCCCTTCGCCGATATCCATGCCCTCGTAGAGTTTTTGCGCCGTGGACATGGTTTTGCGGGCGGAAAATCCCAGTTTGCGGCTGGCTTCCTGTTGCAGGGTGCTGGTGGTGAAGGG
>JARRKW010000051.1:0-11081 GCA_037387645.1 Desulfuromonadaceae bacterium | reverse complement strand
AAGGAAAAAACCGGTTGCAAATCCTCCCGCTTCAGCAGCACCCGGTTCTGCAGTTGCGCCGACAGGATGGGGGCCTCCTCCAGCGGCGTTTCCACCGCCGCTTCGTAAACCCGCGAGGTCAAAATCTGTTTCAGTAGTTTCTGCATAAATCTCCCAAAGAAAACCGAGCGGTCCCGGCGGCCATGGCAAAAACCCGCAATCGTCCCCCCTTTTTTTCTGAAAAGAACATTTCGAATAATCGTAAATTAAAATGAGGGCGAATCGCAACCCTCAAACAACCGTCCATGAGCCCGACATTCCACGGCAGACCCATGTTATTAGAATCTTAATATCGACAAATGTATACACTTTCTATATACTAGCACACCGTCCATTGAGCTATGCGGTGAAAGTGCTTTTACCGCCCATTCTATTTATCGTCCAAAGGAGAGAGACCATGCCGGAATTCACCTACCAGGATCCATTCCCGTCAGCCAAGGATGAGACCAAATACTACAAGATCCCCGGATCCGAACAGTATGTATCGGTCGCTCAATTCGAAGGCAAGGAAATTCTCAAGGTTGCCCCCGAGGCCCTCAGTGTTCTGGCCAATCAGGCCATGAAAGATGTGTCCTTCATGCTGCGCCCGGAACACAATGAGCAGGTAGCCAAAATCCTGCGTGACCCCGAATCCTCCATGAACGACCGCGGGGTGGCCATGGCTTTTCTGCGCAACGCCGAGATCGCCGCCAACCTGGAACTTCCCATCTGCCAGGATACCGGCACCGCCACCATTATCGCCAAAAAGGGACAGCAGGTCTGGACCGGGGTGAAGGACGAGGAATATCTCTCCCAGGGGGTTTTTAAAACCTATACGGAAGAAAATCTCCGCTACAGCCAGACCGTCGCTCTGGATATGTACCAGGAAAAAAACACCGGCACCAATCTGCCGGCCCAGATCGACATCATGGCCACCGAGGGGGATTGCTACAAGTTCCTGTTCATGGCCAAAGGGGGCGGCTCGGCCAACAAGACCATGCTCTATCAGGAAACCAAGGCCCTGCTTACTCCCGAGAAGCTGGAAAAATATCTCATCGAAAATCGCCTTTGTGGTCGGCGGCACCTCGGCCGACGCCTGCATGAAGACAGTGAAACTGGCCACGGCCAAGGAATTGGAAGGATTGCCCACCAGCGGCAACGAACATGGCCAGGCCTTCCGCGATACCGCCCTGGAGGAAAGACTGCTGGCGGCGGCGCAAAAGCTCGGCATCGGCGCCCAATTCGGCGGCAAATATTTCGCCCATGACGTGCGGGTGGTCCGCCTCCCCCGGCATGGCGCCTCCTGCCCGGTGGGCATGGCGGTCTCCTGTTCGGCCGACCGTAACATCAAGGCCAAAATCACCAGGGAAGGCCTGTTCGTGGAAGAGATGGACCGCAACCCCGGCCGCCTGATTCCCGATCAGTACCGCGGCAAGCACAGCCACGGTACCCGCATCGACCTCAACCGGCCCATGGCGGAAGTTCTGGCCGATCTCTCCAAACTGGAGGTCGGCGCGCCCCTGCTGCTGGCCGGCACCATCGTGGTCGGACGGGACATCGCCCACGCCAAGTTCAAGGAAATTCTCGACAGCGGCAAGCCGCTCCCCGACTACCTGAAAAAACATCCCATCTATTATGCCGGTCCGGCCAAAACCCCGCCCGGCAAGGCCTCCGGCTCCTTCGGCCCCACCACGGCCGGCCGCATGGACTCCTACGTCGGCCTGCTGCAGGAAAACGGCGGCTCCCTGATCATGATCGCCAAGGGTAATCGCAGCCAGCAGGTAACCGACGCCTGCCAGAAATACGGCGGCTTCTATCTCGGCTCCATCGGCGGCCCGGCGGCCGTCCTGGCCGAGGAAAACATCAAGAAGGTCGAGTGCATCGACTTCCCCGAACTCGGCATGGAGGCGGTCTGGCAGATCGAGGTGGAGGATTTCCCGGCCTTTATCCTGGTGGATGACAAGGGGAATGATTTCTTCAAAAAACTTGGTCTCTAGGCCGATTGCTAACCATAAAAGCCCCGGTTCCTTGCGGAACCGGGGCTTTTTTTCGAGCCGTCCCCGACACCGCAGCCGGAGCCAAGGGGAAGTTTTGCGAAATAGGAGGATGTCTCAGCGCAGCGAGTTTTCGCCCTCCCGCAAAACATCTGCCTGGCGGAGGGTACCCGAAGGGCAAGGCGTCGTCCGGGGCCGCAACCCCGGATTCTGCCGGTGATAAACATAGCGGAAAAACAATCGGCAATCATAAACCCGTTACCGCTTCGTAGCCTCCCCTCGTGCGCCTGTCGAGGCTTCACCTGCACTTAAGACATCCCTTGGCACAGTTGGCTGTTGCCGGGTTGCCGGGAAAAACCTTCCAGTCGCCTAGAGTATTCCGTAATGACGATCCCCAAAAAGTATACATCACCGGCAAATTCTGCGCCTTTGCCATTGACAAAACCGTGCCACTTCTGACACAATCTGGCGCGTCATCGTATCCCCTGTCATCAGCCGGAGCCTTTATGGGACCGATAAAAACCGTCACCGAACGCTGCCGCAAATGCTATTCCTGTGTGCGCAACTGCCCGGTCAAAGCCATCCGGGTAAAAGAACAGTGGGCTGAAGTCATTCACGAGCGTTGCATCGGTTGCGGCAAGTGCGTCAAAATCTGTTCCCAACAGGCCAAGGTTATCACCGGTTGCATCGATCAGGCTCAGCGCCTGCTCGACGGCCGCGAGGACGTGGTAGCGGTCTTGGGTTGTTCCTTCCCGGCCTTCTTTCACGACATCCGACCGGGGCAACTGGTCACCGGCCTGAAACGTCTCGGTTTCGGCGAAGTCCATGAAGGCGCCAGCGGTGTCGAACTGATCCAGGACACCTATCATCAGCAGATCACCACCCCACCCGATGTTCCACTGATTTCCACCCATTGTCCGACCATTGTCGATCTGATCGAACGCCATTACCCGCAGCTGTTGCGAAACCTCATGCCCGTGGTTTCCCCCATGGTGGCCATCGGCAATTTCATCAAGGCCCGCAAAGGAAAGAACACGCGCGTCATTTACATCAGTTCGTGCATTGCCGGCAAGTTCGAGATCGAGGCGGATCTGGTATGTGAGGCCGTGGATACCGTATTGACCTACCAGGAACTGAACCAGATGTTTCGAAAGGGCGCCATAGATCTTTCCCGTCTCCCCGACAGCACCTTTGACGGTCGTCCGCCCCACCTGGGCCGACTCTTCGCCGTTTCCGACGGCCCCTTTCAGGCCTTCGGCATCCATGACGATTTTTTCAATCCTGACTTTCTGGCCACGGAGGGGGAAGAAAATGTCTTGGAAATCATTCGCGACCTGGCCGCCGGACGCATCTCGCCGCGGCTGGTGGATATCCGTTTCTGCAACGGCGGTTGTATCGGCGGGCCCGGCAAAAACAACCGCCTGACCACCTTTTCCAAGCGCACCTTGATCCACAGGCATTTCCAGAACAAAACCATTCCCTACGCCACGGCTGAGCATTACCGGGGCCACGACAAACTTCCCGCGGTCACCCGCACGTTCAGCAATAAATGCGTGCGCCTGGAACCCCCCGGCGGCCAAAGCATTCAGCAGATTCTGCAGGCGACCAATAAATTTGTCGAACGGGACGAGCTCAACTGCGGCGCCTGCGGCTATCTCACCTGCCGGGAACACGCCGTGGCCGTTTTCCATGGTCTGGCGGAAAACGATATGTGCCTGCCCTGCTCACTCAAGCGTCTGCAGGAAGACCATGGCATTCTGGCGCAAAAGTATGCATTGGCGCAACGGGCCCTGGAACAGGAATACGGCGGTAACCAAATTCTCGGCAGTGACACCCACACCCTGGAAGTACTCAAACTGATCGACCAGGTCGGTCCGACTCCGACCACCGTATTGATCCGCGGTGAAAGCGGCAGTGGCAAAGAGCTCACCGCCCGCGCCATCCACCAGAAAAGCAAGCGCTCCGACAAACCCCTGGTCACCGTCAACTGCACGGCACTACGCCACAACCAACTGGAAGAGGAACTCTTCGGCTGCCGCAAGGGACCCTCCGGCGGTCCCGGCAAAGACAAAATAGGTTTGTTCGAAGCGGCCCGTGGCGGCAGCATCTTCCTGGATGAAATCGGCGACATCAGTTCCAAACTGCAGACCGAACTGCTCCGCCTCCTTGATAACGGCGAAATCAGGCCCGTCGGCGCCGCCTCCCCCATCAAAATCGACGTTCGTCTGATCGCAGCCACCAACAGAAACCTGGAACAGGGCGTCAAGGATGGCTGGTTCAGGGAAGATCTGTTCTACCGTCTCAACGTGTTCACCATTACCATGCCACCGCTACGCAACCGGCTGGACTCCCTCAAGGAACTGGTCCAGCTGTTTCTCCAGCGGGCCGCCAACCGGCTCAACAAAAACCTCGTCGATATCGAGGACCGGGCCGTCAAAGCCATGCTGCAATACCCCTGGCCGGGCAACATCCGGGAACTGCAAAACATTATCGAACGCGCCGCCGTTCTCAGCCGCGACCATCATATTCGACTGGAAAACCTGCCGGTGATTTTCAGCGAGTTGCTGCAACAACAACCGGGAGAAAGTGTGACCTGCGAGGAGCACAATTTCCGCGCCCAGCGTAACGATCAACTGAACAGGGTGGAAAAGAACCTGATCAAGCGTTATCTCCAGGAAACCGGCGGCAATGTTTCCCTGGCCGCCCGCAAGGCGGGTATTCCCCGACGCACCTTCTATCGCTTGCTTTCGCGTTATGACATTCAGGGTGGGAATTTTCGCGCCAAAAAACCGGAATCCGTCTGATCCTGCCAGCAAACCGCTCGATCATTTCGCTCAATTGCTGCCATTTATGGCACACTCACCGTGCCGGGGAACAAAACCGCCCCCACAATCGTGACATATTTGGCACATTTTCCCTCTCTTCGCTGCGAAACCCGGCGCAAACCTTGCCCTCGGCCATCGCCCACCTCTGCAACCTTCAGAATTGGCACAGTCATTGCTCTATAATTCGGCATTGATGGGGAAACTAGCAGCCAATCCAAATAAGGAATACTGCCCACCCCTTTGCGCCGACCGGGACCTCTCTCCCCCGGACGGCGCTTTTTTTAGGTCGCAATAAACCGCTGTTTCCGTTATGATTCCTTTGTTATCCTGATCATCGGCCGAACCTCATGGCCGCGGACAACCATCCAGAACATCTCAATCGCCACTTGCATAGAAGCGGACCACCATGGGCAAAGGAACCAGCCGTCTGGGTATTACCATCCTCGAGGACGTCAGCGCCCTGATCCACCAGTCTCACGACCTCGATGAAACCTTGAAAAACATTGTCACCCTGGTTGCCAAGCGCATGGGTACCGAGGTTTGCTCCATCTATCTGCTGGAGGAGGATCAGGAGACCCTGCGTCTGTGCGCCAGCAAGGGCTTGTCCCGCAAGGCCGTCGGCAAGGTCGTCATGAAAATCGGCGAAGGTCTGACCGGTCTGGCGGCGGAAAAACGCCAGGTCGTCTCTATTCAGGAACCGGAAAAACACCCTCGTTACCGCTACTTCAAGGAAACCGGCGAGGAGCGTTTTCATTCCTTCCTCGGCATCCCCCTGTTCGACCGGAAAACCCCCATCGGGGTCTTGACCATCCAGACCAAGGATGCGCGCAAATTCAGCGCCGAGGACATCAGCGCCCTGTCAACCATCGCCTTCCAGGCGTCCTCCATCGTCATCAACGCCCGCCTGTTGGAATCGGTCCGCAAAAAGGAAGAAGAAACAAACGCCTTTGCCCGCGAACTGGAGAAAACCAGACAAACCCAACGCGATCAGGAACGCACGACACCAAGCCCCGGCGTCGCCACCCTGCGCGGCTCCGTGGCCTACCCCGGCCTGGCTTCCGGTCCGGCCATGTCCTGGACGACAACCTCATGTTCGCCGACGCCCTGGAGGAAGGCCCGGTCGATGCCGACAGCGAACTGAAAAAACTGGACCTAACCCTGGAAAAAACCCGCATCCAGACCCTCTTCCTGGAAAAACAGGTCGCTGAAAAACTCTCGCAAAATGATGCGGCGATTTTCCACACCCATCTGATGATTTTGGAAGATCGCAGCTTCATCGACAAACTGACTCAGGAAATTCGCAACGGGCATAGCGTGTCCTATGCCCTGAAAAAAACTATCGATGGGTATATCGTAGCGTTTGAGCACATGGAAGACGCCTATCTGCGGGAGCGGGCCGCCGATATCAAGGATATCGGCCGGCGCCTGCTGGCCAACCTCAGCGACAACTATCAGACCACCCTGCAACTCAAAAGCCCGGGCATTCTGATTGCCCGGGAAATCCTGCCCTCGGATATGGCCACCCTCGATCATGAGCAGCTCAAGGGAATCGTTACCGAAGCCGGTGAACGCAATTCCCATGCGGTCATCATGGCCAAATCCCTCGGTATCCCGGCCCTGGTCGGGGTCAAGGGTGCGGTTAAGGCGGTCGATCCGGAAAGTCCGGTTATTCTTGATGCCAATTCGGGATGCCTGTACATCAATCCTCCCGCCCAGGTGATCGAGGAATACCATCGCCTCGAAGCCGATGCCGGCAAGGAACTGAACCGGCTGGAGGAATTCCGCAATCTGCCGCCGGTCACCCAGGACGGCCAGAAAATCAATCTGCGGGCCAATATCGGTCTGGTCAGCGACGTCGAAATCGCCCTGCGCAACGGCGCCGAGGGGGTCGGCCTGTACCGCACCGAGTTCCCCTACATGGCCCGAGGCAGCTTTCCCGACCGGGACGACCAGTACCGGCTGTATCGCAAAGTCGTGGAGAACTTTCCCGCTTACCCGGTAACCATCCGCACTCTGGACATTGGCGGAGACAAGGCGCTGCCCTACTTCAGCCCCCCCAAGGAAGACAATCCCTTCATGGGCTGGCGTTCGGTGCGGGTTTCCCTCGACAATCTCGACATCTTTCGCACCCAGATCGAGGCCATCCTGATGGCCGGCGCCCATGGCTCGGTGAAACTGCTGTTCCCCATGATTTCCGGCCTGGAAGAGATTCGGGCCTGTAAGGAAGTTATCGAACAGGCCCGGGAAAATCTGCGCAGAGAGAAAATTCCCTTTGCCCCGTCGGTGCCCATCGGGGTCATGATCGAAGTGCCGTCCGCAGTCATTCTGGTGTCCCATCTGGCCAAAGAGGTCGATTTTTTCGCCCTGGGGACCAATGACCTGATTCAGTATATGCTGGCGGCGGACCGCAACAATCTGCTGGTCAACAAATATTACAATCCCCTGCACCCGGCCATTCTCCAGGTTCTCAACCAGGTCGCCAAAACCGCCAGAGCCCAGGGCAAAGGTCTCTGTCTCTGCGGGGAAATGGCCTCCGACCCGATAAATTTTCTTGTTCTGTACGGCATGGGCATTCATGAGTTTTCCATGCCGGCCCCCTTTATTCCACGCATCAAGGCCTTTTTACGCGATATCCCCTCCGAGGTTGCCCGCAAAGCCGCCCGCAAAGTCCTGAGCATGACCGACAGCGCCGCCATTCGCAGTTATCTGGTCGACACTCTCAAGGACATCGTCCAGGTTCGCTGACCTGTTACCCGTCCTGCAAAAAAACCACAACCCCTCCCATAAATGAGTATTTTCTCTACATATCTGTCGCTAAACACCCCCCTTTCCCACCGCCCTGGGAGTCCCCCCAGCTGCCAGGAATAATTTTTTTCTCTCGCCCTGGACCATATCTTCCGCGTCCCCATCAAAATCTTAATTAATGAGAACATCTCCCTGTCCCCTCCGGTCGGCTGCCAGCCCCCCGCCACCGCCTGAACCGATCCCGGCGCTCTCAGCAAACCACAGTCTGCTATACTGGTTCCAGATCTCACCAAAGGAGGGTGTCATGTCCTATTCCCCGTTGCTGACCGACCTGTATGAGCTGACCATGATGGCCGGATACTTTGAGCACAACATGCATGAAAAGCCGGCCTGCTTCGATCTCTTTTTCCGCAGCACCCCCTTTCAAGGCGGCTATGCCGTCTTCGCCGGCCTGGAGCCGGCCCTGCGTTATTTGCAGCAGTTGCGTTTCGCCGACGAGGATCTGACCTATCTGCAAAGCCTGGGGATCTTCCAGCCCCGCTTTCTGGATTATCTGCGGGAATTCCGCTTTCGCTGCCGGGTTACCGCGCCGCCCGAGGGAACGCTGGTTTTTGCCAACGAACCGCTCGTATCCGTCGAGGGAAATCTGGCCGAAGCCCAGCTGGTGGAATCCGCGCTCCTTAACATCATTAATTTTCAGACGCTGATTGCCACCAAGGCAGCCCGGGTTCAACATGCCGCGGGATCGGGCGAAGTGGTGGAATTCGGTCTGCGCCGAGCCCAGGGACCCGACGGCGCCCTCAGCGCCACCCGTGCCGCCGCTATCGGCGGCGTCGGCAGCAGCAGCAACACCTGGGCCGGCCAGATTTTCGGCCTGCCGGTCAAAGGCACCCATGCCCACAGCTGGGTCATGGCCTTTGCCGATGAACTCCAGGCCTTCCGCGCCTACGCCCAGGCCTTCCCCGACACCACCATTCTACTGGTGGACACCTACGACACTCTGAGCAGCGGTCTGCCCAACGCCCTGACGGTCGCCCGGGAACTCCGGGCACAGGGCCATGAACTGCTGGGCATCCGCCTCGACTCCGGCGACCTGGCCTACCTGAGCCGCCAGGCACGGCGCCTGTTTGACGAAGCCGGCTTTCCCCAGGTCAAGATCGTTGCCTCCAACGAACTGGACGAATACCTCATCCAATCCATCCGGGAAGAGGGCGGCAAGGTGGATATTTACGGGGTGGGGACCAAGCTGGTAACGGCGGCGGGTGAGGAAGGGGGTGCCCTGGGAGGCGTGTACAAACTGGTGAGTTTCGCCGGGGAACCGCGCCTCAAGACAACTTCGGACCGGGCCAAGGCCACCCTCCCGGATCGCAAACGGTTGCTGCGCCTGGTTGACAAACAGGGCCGTTATATTCAAGATGTCATTTGTCTGGCGGACGAATCACTGCCCGCCGATGCCAGGGTTTACGATCCGACCAATGCTTCACGCAACAAACGTTTACCGGAGGAATTTTGCAGCCAAGAGGTCCGAATGCTGGTCATGGCAGAAGGGGAAATCGTCACCGATCTCCCTCCCCTGGAGGTCTGCGCGCAACGCTGTGCCGCGCAAATGGAATGCCTGCCCGAAGGCATTCTGCGTCTCTACAATCCCCATGTTTACAAGGTGTCACTGAGCCCCGGACTGCAGGCCCTGCGGGAAAAACTTCTGCTCCGGTACGAATCCTGAAGCCCCCTCCCGCCAAACTTCGTCACCAATCCCCCTGCCGTATGCTGCCATCGCCACCGACATAATGGACGGCAGAGGGATCAGCGTCCCTTTTTCGGAAACCGGCTTATCACCATTGCGCCGTGAAACTCACACGGCCGAGTTAACAACCGGGAAGAACGCCTTCTCGGTTTTGGAGACGCAAAGAGCATGTTGTTAAGAGGATTGCTGGGGCTGGTCGTACTGCTGGGGCTGGCCTGGTTGCTGAGCGAAAAGAAAAGGGCGCTGCCACTGAAAACGGTGTTTATCGGAACCGGTCTGCAATTTGCCCTGGCCCTGCTGCTGCTGAAATGTCCACCACTGAAGAGCCTTTTTTTGTTTTTGAACGAGGCGGCCCTGGCCCTGGGTCGGGCAACCGAAACCGGCACGTCCCTGGTCTTCGGCTTTCTCGGCGGAGCGCCCCCGCCCTTTACCCAGACCGCCGGAGGAAGCGCCTACATTCTGGCTTTTCGGGGACTCCCCCTGGTGCTGGTGGTCAGCGCCCTGTCCTCCCTGTTGTTCTACTGGCGGCTGCTGCCCGCGGTTGTGCGCGGATTTTCCCGACTGTTACAACGGTTCTTCGACGTGGGAGGGGCGGTCGGCGTCGGGGTTGCGGCCAATATCTTCGTCGGCATGGTCGAGGCGCCGCTGCTGGTACGCCCCTACCTGAAGGCCATGAGCCGCTCCGAATTGTTTACCGTCATGACCTGCGGCATGAGCACCATAGCCGGAACGGTGCTGGTGCTGTACGCGAAAATTCTGGAGCAGACCATACCCCACGCCCTGAGTCACATTCTGATGGCGTCCATCATCAGCGCGCCGGCCTCCATTGTCGTCTCCCAGATCATCATTCCACCGGATCATCAACGGACCGAAGGGGAACTGGACCCTGGCCGGGAAGAATCCGGCGCCATGGAGGCCATCACTCGCGGAACGATGGAAGGTCTCCAACTGCTCCTGAATATTGTCGCCATGCTCATCGTTCTGGTCGCCCTGGTAAGCCTGGTCAACCAGGGATTACAGTGGCTGCCGCCCCTGGCCGGTCAAACCGTCTCGCTGCAACGACTGCTGGGTTTGGCCATGGCCCCCATCGCCTGGCTCATGGGCATCCCCTGGAATGAGGCGTTCACCGCCGGAAGCCTGCTGGGAACCAAAACCATTCTCAATGAATTCGTGGCTTATCTCGATCTGGCGGCCCTGTCCCCTGAGCTGCTGAGCGAACGCAGTCGCCTGATCGTCACCTATGCCCTGTGCGGTTTTGCCAACCCGGGCAGTCTGGGAATCATGATCGGCGGCATGGGAACCATGGTGCCGGACCGCCGCCGGGAAATCGTGGCGCTGGGCATGAAGTCGCTGCTGGCCGGAACCCTGGCCACCTGCCTGACTGGAACGGTAATCGGCCTGTGCTGAGTGTCAGAACCATTGCGGTGACGAACGAACAGGCGGCATTCGATCAGCCCGACTCCTCTTGGGTCAGGGCCAGGCTGAAAGCGAAGGTACTGCCCCTACCCGGACGACTTTCCAGCCTGAGCTGCCCACCATGGGCTGTCACCAGATTCTGCACCAGATACAGGCCCAGTCCCAGCCCCCTCGGGGCCGTGTCGGAACCATCGACACGGTAAAATTTTTCAAAAATCCGTGCCTGCTTATCCTCCGCAATGCCGATTCCCGAATCCTTCACCATGACCCAGACATAACCGTCTTCGACGGCAAAGGAAATATCGATGCAACTGCCCGGCGGTGAAAACTTGCTGGCGT
>JARRKW010000050.1:0-7583 GCA_037387645.1 Desulfuromonadaceae bacterium | reverse complement strand
GCGGACCGGCGCACCGCCGGCTCAGACTTGCTCACTGCGATGAGTTTAGCAGGGTTCCGCGGACATCGCCGAGACCGATGACATTTTCCACCAGCCCCCGGGCCGGCTGCAGCAGCTCGTCGAACTGGAAGTAAAAACCGCCCCCGGTGGTCTCGAACACCTCCGGATCCAGCATGACTTTGACCAACAGCCCTTCCGGCGGAAAGAACTCCGTATGCTGCCGCCGGGAAGGGGCAAGGATTTCCGCCTCGATATAGGCCGTTCCCTGCCGGGAAAAGGTCGGGATACGATAATGACCACCGACAACGAGAGGGCCGAAAACCCCCTCCCGAAAATTGAAAAACGCCGTCAGAATATCGTTGGGAGGCGATCCCGGCGGCATGGACAACACCTTCTGGCGGCCGAAAACCCCTTCCTTCCCACGCTGATAAAAAACCTGGCGCCGGTCATGATCGAAGCGGTATCTTTTCGTGCGCACCCTGCGCCCCGCTCCCCGCCCCTTGACAATCTGGGATTCATGGGACAGAGCCCGCAACTCCCCTTCCGGCGTGCGTTCCATGACCGAAACGTAGCGTTGTTCCCGGTCCGCGGTCAGCCAGGCCGCGAGCCCCTGGGTACGGGCCTCCAATACGGCGCGATAAGTGCCGTCCCGTTCCCCCCTGGTCAGGCGGAAAGATCCCCGGGCAATGCCGTGGAACCAGAGAAAATCCATGGAATAGCACAATTGCTGGTTTAACAGACGATCAAACCCCGACATCGATTCGGCCGCAACCTCCGGCGCCCAGAACAACAACCCGCCCAGGAGCAGCAACAACCAACACCGCAGCAAGCTCCCGCGAACGACTTCCCAACCGACAACAGGTTTAATGACGGCTATCGGCAAAATCAAGGGTTTCCTTCCCCCGGTAATTTCCCCTCGGGTTTTATATAGTTGACAAGGGGCACAGCCTCAAAGCATAATTCGTATATTTGGTTTTTTCAGTTCGCAAACATCGGCAGGCGACCGCATTCAGGACGGTGAAAACGAACAACCCTGACGACGTTCACCGAGCATTCCCGTCGCTGCGAATATAACTTTTCTGCTGATAATTTTCTACTTTACCAACGAAACGAAACATACAGAGCCGAATATCAACTATTTCACAACCTGTTACCGGCGACGTCCGAGCCCCCGAATCATGCCTTACTCCGGCGCTTCGGTCGTACCAATCCGTTAAATAAATCGTTACTACCTAGGGAGATACCTGATGGCCCCATCCGTGGAATTCGACAAAACCAAAAGCTTTGACCGTGAGGCCGAGATCCTCAAAGTGCTGGGGCATCCGGTCAGGCTGAAAATCGTTGCCGGTCTCATGTCCCAATCCTGCAACGTCAAGAAAATCTGGGAATGCCTGGAACTGCCGCAGGCGACCGTGTCCCAGCATCTGGCCCTGCTGAAGAACAAGGGCATTATCGAAGGCCGGCGCGAAGGCGTGGAAGTCTATTATCAGGTCATTTCCGATTCGGCACGAAAAATCGTCAGCGCCCTGTTCGAGGGTTCGCCCTGTAAATGAACCGTCTGTTTCTCAAACCGGGACACGACCGCCGCGTCCGTAGCGGTCATCCCTGGGTTTTCAGCAACGAGGTTGATCGTATCGAACCGGAAATCGCCGCGGGAGCAGCCTGTGAAGTCTGCAACCACCGCGGCGATTTTCTGGGTACCGCCTATTTCAATTCCCAGTCATTGATCTGCGCCCGAATCCTTTCCCGCGAGCGGGAATCCATTGACGATGTCGCCTTCTTCCGGCGGCAGATCGAGATCGCCCTCGCCTACCGGCAACGCCTCTATCCCGGGGAAACCACCTTGCGCCTGATCCACGGCGAAGGGGACGGACTGCCCGGCCTGGTGGTGGACCGCTACGATGACATCCTCTCCCTGCAACTACTCACCCTGGGCATGGAACAGCGCCGCGCGGCTATCCTGACCGCCCTGCGGGAGCTGTTAGCGCCCCGGGCCATGGTCGCCCGCAACGACGTGGCGGTCCGGCAGCTGGAAGGTCTGTCACAGGAGGTGGAACTGCTGGAAGGGGAGTTGCCCGACTCACTGATCGTCAGCGAACACGGTCTGAAAACCCGGGTGGATCTGCTCGGCGGACAGAAAACCGGGCATTTTCTCGATCAGAAGGACAATCATCTGGCCCTGCGGAACTGGGTCGCGGGCCAGCGGGTCCTCGACCTGTTCTGCTATGCCGGCAGTTGGTCCATCCATGCCGCCCACTTCGGCGCCCGCGAGGTCACCGGCGCCGACATCTCGGCCAATGCCGTCGAACTGGCCCGGGACAATGCCCTTCTCAACGGTCTGGAATCGAGCTGCTCCTTTATCAAAGCCGACGTTTTTGAACTGTTGCGACAACAGAAACAGGCCGGCGAACGCTACGGCGTCATCATCCTCGATCCGCCGGCCTTCGTCAAAAGTCGGAAAAAACTCAAGGAAGCAATCAAGGGCTATCTGACCGTCAATCGCCGGGCCATGGAACTGCTCGAACCGGGAGGCATTCTGTTCACCTGTTCCTGTTCCTATCATCTGGACCGGGAAACCTTCAGTAACATTCTGCGCCAGGCCGGCGGGCAGGCGGGACGTACCCTGCGCCTGCTGGAAATGCGCGGCCAGGCGCCGGATCACCCGGTTCTGCTGTCCTGTCCGGAAACCGACTATCTCAAGTGCGCGGTGCTCCAGGTTCTGTAACGGTCACCGCGGCGTCACGGCCATGCCGTAAATCACCTCATAACTCGCCGGAATGCGTCCCGGCTCCCCATACCGTTGCCGATAGAGTTCCATCATCCGCTGCATCACCCGCCGCGAGGAAAATCCTGCGGGAGCGGCGCCGGTGGCGTTTTGGGCACCGATTTTTTTCAAACCCCGCAGCAACTGCGACACATCGGCATGATACTCAACCTCCGTGGTCATCTCAATGTGGCTAACGGCAAAACCCGCCGTCCGCAACGCCAGCTGCACCTCCGCCCGGGTTGGAAATTCCTGCGCATGGGACGGTTGCCGACAGCCGACCTCGGCCACCGCCTGGCGATGCGAATCCCGCAATTCATACAGGGTGCGTTCACCGAACAGAGCGAACAGAAACCGCCCCCCCGGCTGCAACACCCGGACACTTTCGGCAAACGCCCGCGGCAGATCGTTGACCCATTGATACATGGAGGACGACAGCAGCAGACCGAAGGTCTGAGCGCGGAAAGGCAGATTCTGTGCATCGGCATCCACCGCCATGCCCTGCGGCACCATGCGGGCGGCATGGCGGGTCATCCCCTGGGCGATATCGGACAAAACCAACGGCAGCTGACCGTATTCCTCGGCGATTTTCTGACCGAGCAGACCGGTTCCGGTGCCGACTTCCAACACCGGTCCGGTCAGAGAACCGGTTTGGCGCAAACGCTCCAGCAGCCCTTCGACCACCCGCTTCTGCACCACCGCATAAGCATCGTAATCCCCGGCATGACGGGAAAACTGCCGCCGGACTCGATGGCCGTCGATGTGCGGACGGTTCATTGCAAAAACTCGCGCCATAGCTGAAACACCTCCCGGGGAGAGCTGAGAAAGGGGGCATGGGAAAGGCCGGGCAGCCGCAGCAAACGGGCCCCGGCAATGGCCTCGGCCAGGAACGCGCCGGCAGTGACGGGAACGATGACATCCTCTTCGCCATGGGTAATCAGGGTCGGACGGAAAATATCGCCAAGCAGCGAGCGTTGATCGGTATTGGCCAGGGTCTCCAGGGCGGCAAGAGCCGTCGCTGCGGCCGGCAGACCACTGTTTTGATCGACCTGCCGGAATAGTTGCGCGGCGCCCTCCGCAGCGGCCGTCTCGCCGACAAAGAGGCGCTGGTAAAATCGTTCCAGCGCGGCGCGATGATCCCGACTGAGAGTCCGGCTCATATTGCGGACCTGCCCCGGCGGCAGGCCATGTGGCCAACCGTCGGCAGCGGCAAAACGCGGGGTCGAGCTGACCAGCAGCAAGCGATCGATTCTGGCAGGCCGGGAACGGCACAGTTCCAGTGCAATCTGTCCCCCCATGGACCAGCCCAGCAGATGCGGGCGCTGCAGTCCCAGAGCATCCAGCCAGTAGCTCAAATCCTCGGCAAAATCGGCGAAGCTATAGCCGCGGCCGGGATCGCTGGCGCCATGACCGCGCAAGTCCGGTGCCAGGACCCGGAATTCCCCCGACAAAGCCTCCAGGGCCGGGGCGAAAACCGCAGACGCCATGGCCCAGCCATGGAGCATGACCAGCGGCATCCCCTGCCCCTGTTCCCGCCAGCAAAGTCGCCGGCCATCAGGCAAAACCAGACTATGCATCGTTTTGCACCTTGCGCAATACATCGAGGATCAGGTTGGCGGCGGCCCGCACCTCGGTGGGTCGATGATCGGCCATCAGGGTTGCCCGCAAACGGCAACGACCATCGGGAACGGTGGGAGGACGAATACCCTGAATAAAGATGCCGGCTTCCAACAGCAGGCGGGCCGCCTCCATGGTCGGGGCCGGCTCACCGGTCAGGATCGGCACAATCTGGGTCACACTGCCGCACAGATCCAAGCCGCTCTGCCGCAAAAGCGAAACGAAAAGCTGGCGATTGTCTTCCAGCGCCTGCCGACGCTGTGCTCCAGCCGGTCCATCCACCAGATCGATGGCCGCCAATGCGGCGCCCAGAACGCCGGGGGGCAGACTGGTGGAGAAGATGAAGGAACGCGAACGATTGATCAGGGTATCGATCACCACCCGGTCGGCGGCCAGAAAGGCGCCGAAACAGCCGAGGGCTTTGCCCAGGGTGCCCATGTGCAGATCGATGCCATCGAAGCAACCGAGCAGCTCCGCCGTTCCCCGTCCGTTGGCGCCGAGCACCCCGGTACCGTGGGCGTCATCAACCATCAGCCAGGCCTCGTAGCGTTCCTTGAGTGCCACCAGCTCAGGCAAGGGAGCGACATCCCCATCCATACTGAAGACGCCGTCGGTAACAATGAGAAAACGTCCGCGCCGACAGCTCGATTCCCTCTGCAACATGGCTTCGAGGGCGTTCAGGTCGCCGTGGGGATAGACCAGGGTCCGGGCCTCGGAAAGACGACACCCATCGATGATGGAAGCGTGATTGAACTGGTCGGAAAAAATGACGTCGCCGGGACCGACCAGCCCCTGCAGAATACCGGTATTGGCCGCATAGCCCGAATTGAACACCAGGGCCGCCTCGGTATTTTTGAACCGGGCAATGCGTTGCTCCAGTTGGTCGTGCAGATCCATGGTGCCGGAGACCAGACGACTGGCCCCGGAACCAACGCCGAAACGCCGGGTCGCCGCACAACTTGCCTCGATCAGAGCGGCATGCCCAGCCAGTCCCAAATAGTTGTTGGAACAGAACAGCAGCACTTCGCGACCATCGAGTCTGACCCGGGATCCCTGAGGACCGGCAATGGTTTTCAGAGTTCTCAGCATATTCTGCTGCTGTAATTCTTCCAGATATTTTTTCAGATCCTGCATGTCGGATCACTCCAATCGCTGCTGCCGCCAATCTCACCGACCTCATCGATCAGCAAAACGGAACGCTCGAGAAATTCGCTGAGCAGATCCCGATCGAGTCCCGCGCCCTGTACGAAAAAAGCCCTCCCCCCCGCTCTTCCCCCAGGGGTTTGAGTTGGGAAAACCGAACGTAGCCCTGCTCACGGCTGGCCACAGACCCGGCACAGTAGTCCGGGTCGTCGGACCAGCACAGCTCAGCCACCACTGGGGGAGCCGTCAGCACCTTGCTGGCCAAAACCAGGGCCTCGCGGACATGGGGATTATCCAGTTCACGCAACGCCAAACGTTGCCGCAGGGTCGCTTCCGCTGCCGCCGTCAGGTCCATGCGACTGACCCGAACCCCCCGGCTCGGGTCGGCTTCGAGTCGGGCACCACTACAACAATCGACAAGCATGGCGCCACGCATACTGCGCCCGTCCGCCCCCGCTCCCGCGCTGAGCTGGGCCATGGCGGCATCGACGGCCCGCTCCTGAACCCCGACCTGCAACAGCAACTGACGGGCCGCCTGGCGGCCCTGACGGTAATCCACGACCCGGATGGTGCGCAGATCCAGCAACCGTCCCCGCTGAACCACCTCGGCCGGGATCCGATCGATACTCAGCCGGATTTGCTCGGCTCGCCCACGGGGATGGCGCAAGGCGCGCGCCAGCAGCTGAGCGGCCAGATCTTCCAGAGCGTCAAGCCTGGCCAAACGTTCGCCTCCCGAAAGGTGAGCGCCCTGCCGCTTGGCGTGCATGCGAAGACTGTACAGAGGATCGTTCATAGGGCAGCAAATTACCATGAGAACCCCCGATTGTCAACGAGACCGGAGCGGCAGGTTGACAATCCTGCCTGCCGTATTCCCCCGTCGGCAAATTTTCTGTCCTCCCTGGTACGGAAGCCTTGGGCATCCGCATTCATCGCCTGCTCCAGGAAGCGTTGCAGCATTTAAGCACATCAGTGACCGAACCCGCCTCAGCGAACTGGAAGTTCGCGGGTCTTTGTTTTTCCTGCTCAAAGGTCGAAACGACCCGGCGCCCTCGCTTAACAGCCACGGACAAATTAATCCGGATTATTCATACAGTTTTTGCGCCAACCGGCGATGCCGGACCGAGCTCGTTGCCGACGCGGCGGGATTCCATAAACCGCGGGAAATGGCCCTGCGTCGGCCCTCAGTCCATACGTCCGGTGGACGAGTTCAGATCGGTACAGACATACACCCGGTCGCCACCATCCCGTTTGGCCTGGTACATGGCATGATCCGCCCCGGAAAACAATTTTTCCAAGAGATCCTCGTAGGCCGCTGGAACCGACCAATCCTCGTTTCCGGAAACGGGCACCATGGCGGCAACACCAACGCTGATGGTAATGCGCAACAGTTCACCATCCACCACCCAGCGCAGATTACGGATGGAGTTGAGCAAGCGCTGCCCGAGCTCTTTGGCACCGGCAAGCTCGGTTTCCGGCAGGATCAGGGCAAACTCCTCCCCACCGATACGGGCCAGCACATCCGATTCCCGCAGTTGTGCCTGCAGGGCAATAGCGACATCCTTGAGAACCATATCGCCAACGCCGTGTCCGTACTGATCATTAACCTGCTTGAAGGAATCGAGATCAAGTACCAGAAAGGCAACCGAATGACTGGATCTGATGGCCCGAGCCACCAGCGTATGCCCTTCGGAAAAGAAAAACCGTCGGTTGTAGAGTCCGGTCAATGTGTCCACCAATGAAAGATTCTGATAATGCTGCTTCAGATGCTGAGTCTCCTGAAGAACTTTTTCCAGCCGCAGAGTCCGCTCCTTGACTTCGTTTTCCAGGGAATGGAGCAAGCGGCTGGTGGTTAATGTTTGACCCAGAAACAGGGAAAACAGCGGTATGAAGCGCTGTTGCCAAACACCAAAAGCGTTCGGTTCCGGGTCGGACAAAAGCAGCACCCCCGCCGCTTCATGACTGGCGGAAATAGGTGCGCAGAGAATACTTCGCGGCAGTCGGCCCTGATCGGCACCCAGGGCCTGGAGGCGGGGGTCCTGCAGACTGTCTTCATAAAGCC
>JARRKW010000049.1:0-10810 GCA_037387645.1 Desulfuromonadaceae bacterium | reverse complement strand
TGCCCGATGGCCGGGTCAAGGTGCTGGTGCAGGGTTTGGGCAAGGCCCGGGTGACGGAATATCTTTCCGAAGACCCCTATTTTCATGCTCGGGTGGCCCGCATCGAGGAAGGGGGGCAGGAAAATGTCAGTCTGGAGACGGAAGCCCTGATGCGCATGGTGCGGGATCAGCTTTCGCAGTTGCTGCAGTTGGGCAAAAGTTTTCCTCCGGAAGTTTCAGTCGTCCTGGAAAATATCGAGGATCCGGGCAGTCTGGCCGATCTGATCGCCAGCAATATCGGTCTCAAGGTCTCCCAGGGGCAGGAATTGCTCGAGGTGATCGATCCCATTGACCGGTTGCGCCAGGTCAAGGATGTTCTGAACAAGGAACTCGAAGTGGCCACGGTGCAGAACCGCATCCAGAGCCAGGCCAAGGAGGAGATGGGGCGCAGTCAACGCGAGTACTTCCTGCGGGAGCAGTTACGGGCGATTCAGGCCGAACTGGGAGAAACGGATGCCCGCGCCGAGGATGTCGCCGAGCTGCGGAAAAAACTCGAACAGGCGAAGCTGCCGGCGGAGGCGCAGGCCGAAGCCGAAAAACAGTTGCGGCGGCTGGAAAGCATGCATCCCGAGGCCGCTGAATATTCCATGTTGCGCACCTATATGGATTGGCTGGTCGATCTGCCCTGGAGCCGTTCGACGCGGGACAATCTGGATCTGAAAAAGGCCCGCCGGGTGCTCGATGAAGATCATTTCAATCTGGAAAAGGTCAAGGAACGCATTCTCGAATTTCTGGCGGTGCGCAAGCTGAAAAAGAATATGAAGGGACCGGTTCTTTGCTTTGTCGGTCCCCCCGGCGTCGGTAAGACCAGCCTCGGCAAATCCATTGCCCGGGCCCTGGGCCGGGAGTTTGTGCGCATTTCCCTGGGCGGGGTCCGGGATGAAGCGGAAATTCGCGGTCACCGGCGCACCTATGTCGGCGCCCTGCCCGGGCGTGTCATTCAGAGCATCAAGCAGGCCAAGACCAACAATCCGGTTTTCATGCTGGACGAACTGGATAAAATCGGCGCCGATTTCCGTGGCGACCCGTCCGCGGCGCTGCTGGAGCTGCTGGATCCCGAGCAGAATCACGCCTTCTCCGATCATTACATCAACCTGTCTTTCGATCTGTCGAAGGTGCTGTTCATCGCCACGGCCAACATCATGGACCCGATTCCCTCGGCCCTGAAGGATCGCCTGGAAGTCATTCGGCTGGTCGGCTACACCACGGAAGAAAAACAGTCCATCACCCGGCGCTATCTGATCCCGCGCCAGCTGAAGGAGAACGGTCTCTCCTTGAAGGAAGTCCGCTTTTCCGACAAGGCGGTTCTGAAAATCATCACCGAATACACCCTGGAAGCCGGCCTGCGTAATCTCGAACGGGAGATCGGCAGCGTCTGCCGCAAGGTTGCCCGGCGTTTCGCCGAGGGCCGGAAGCAGCCGGTGATGGTATCCGAAAACCGGGTGGCCGGTTTTCTAGGTCCCGCCCGCTATCTGCCCGAGGAAGAGTTGCGCGAAAGTGAAACCGGCGTGGCCACCGGTTTGGCCTGGACGGAAGTGGGCGGGGAGATCCTCTACGTTGAAGTCAGCACTATGAAGGGCAAGGGCGAACTGACCCTGACCGGGCATCTGGGCGAGGTCATGAAGGAGAGCGCCCAGGCCGCTCTCTCCTATGCTCGGGCGCATGCCGTCGAGCTGGGCATCGATGAAAACTTCCTGGAAGGAACCGGTGTCCACGTGCATGTTCCGGCCGGGGCCATTCCCAAGGACGGCCCCAGCGCCGGTGTGACCATGGCCACCGCCCTGATCTCCGCCCTGTCCGGTCGGCGGGTGAACAAGGATGTGGCCATGACCGGTGAAATCACTCTGCGGGGCCGGGTGCTTCCCATTGGCGGCCTCAAGGAAAAGGTCCTGGCGGCGGTGCGGGCCAAGATCCGGACCATCATCATTCCGGCGCGCAACACCAAGGACCTCGAGGATATCCCTCCCAACTTGCGGAACAAGATCCGTTTCGTTACCGTCTCAACCATGGACGAGGTTTTAAGGGAAGCTCTGGAAAACCCGAAATGAAACTTTCCGACCTCGGTGAATTCGGTCTGATCGAACGCATTCGACAGGCTGTCGCCCCAACCCCCGGGGTGGTCGTCGGTATCGGTGACGACTGCGCGGTTCTTGACCTGCCGCCGGGTGAACGCCTTTTGACCAGCACCGATCTGCTGCTGGAGGAGGTTCATTTCCGTCGTTGTTGGACCGACCCCTATCAGCTCGGCCGCAAATCCGTCTCCGTCAATGTCAGCGACATCGCCGCCATGGGGGGGATCCCCCGGCATCTGTATCTCGGCTTGGCGGTACCCGCCGATTTTACCGTGGCCGACCTGGATGCCTTTATCGCCGGATTTTTGGCGGCCTGCTCCGATTACGGGACGGTTCTGGTCGGCGGGGATACCTGCCGCTCTCCGGGCCCCCTGTTGATTTCCGTAACCGTTGAAGGCACGGTGGCCGACCGGGAGCTGATCCGCCGCTACGGAGCGTGCCCCGGGGATGGCGTCTATGTTTCCGGTACCCTCGGCGACAGCGCTCTGGCCCTGCGGCAACTGCAGTCCGGGGTTACGCCGCCGGCAGAACTGGCGCGTCGCCACCACGATCCCCGTGCCCGGGTCGAACTGGGGCGGGCGCTGGCCGCGGCCCGTATCCCCTCGGCCATGATCGACATTTCGGATGGTCTGCTGGCCGATCTCGGACATATCCTGGAAGCCTCTGCGGTTGGCGCGGAGCTGGAAGAGGCAACCCTTCCCCTTTCCGCCGTGCTCAAGGCGGAAGTTGCCAAGGATCCCGACCGTATCGAACTGGCCCTTGCGGGCGGCGAAGACTATGAACTGCTCTTTACCGTCCCGCCGCAGCAACAGGCCGGGCTGGTGGAGCTCGCCGGCGCCGTTGGGGTTCCGCTGACCCGTATCGGGGTCGTGACTTCGGCAGCGACCGGATTGATGGTTCACCCCGGGGCCGGTCGCTGCGGACGGCCGGTTACGGCCGGGTTTGATCATTTTCGCTGAGCGGTTGCGAGAACGGTTCCCCCTGTCCCGGCTGAGGGCAATGCCGTATGCCGTTAAAAATTTTCGCTACCACAAAAAAACATGATGAATTCGCCGTTTGAGGGGGATTTCCCCGAGCCGATTTTTGCCGAGATTCGAAGCCTGCTGTTGGATCGGGTCGGTTTCGACCTGGGTCTGTACAAGGACGGCTGTATCCGTCGGCGCCTGGCCCGGCGAGCCCGTAGTTGTCGAGTCGGCAGCGCTGCGGACTATCTGAGGCGATTGCGCGCCGATCCGGATGAGGTGGCGGCACTGATGGCCTCCCTGACCATTCATGTTTCCCAGTTTTTCCGGAATCCTTCCACCTTCGAATATTTGCGGGATCGGGTTTTGCCCACCCTGTTGCAGCAGGTGCAGGCCGAGTCGGAACGGCCGTTGCGCATCTGGTGCGCCGGCTGTGCCGGGGGGGAGGAACCCTATTCGCTGGCGCTACTATTGCATGAAATGACACCGGCGCTGGAACCGGTGCTGCTGGCAACCGACATCAGTCCGGCTATTTTGCAGCGAGCCCGGGCCGGTCTCTATCATGAGCAGCAACTGCTGGAGCTTCCCGAACGATTGCGCCAGCGCTATTTTTCTCCGGAAAACGAACAGTACCGTTTGAATCCGGAGATTCGCCGGATGGTTCAGTTCCGGAAGCAGAATCTCATGACCGACTGCGAATATCCGCAGGTCGATCTGATTCTCTGTCGTAATGTGTTGATTTATTTTTCCCGCGCCGAACAGGAGCGAATCATCAGGCAATTCGCCCGGGTTCTTCCTGCGGGAGGGTATTTGGTATTGGGTCGGGCCGAAAACCTGATGGGTAAAGTGAGGGGCCGGTTTGAGAATGAACGGACCCGGGAGCGAATTTATCGGCGCCGGTAGAGATTTTTGCCTATTTTGTTGAAGGAGCGGATGGATGCGGGTAGATATCAGTCACAAATTCATTGTGGGCTTCATCGTGGTGGTTGCCTCCATTGTGGTGATCAACCTGGTGGTTCCTTTCCTCGGTGTCCCGGCCGAATGGCAACAGCTCTTTGCGGTGGCCTGCGCCATTTTGGTCGGCCTGGTTTTCGGCTGGTTTTTTTCCAAACGGTTTACCGCCAACATCCGGCTGCTGACCGGGGCGGCGGACCGCTTGCGCCGGGGGGATCTGACTTCCGATGTTGAGCTGCCGCCGGCGCTCTTCCCCGATGAAACCGTTGATCTGACCGCCTCCCTCAATACCGTGGTGGACAGTTTGCGCAGTCTGGTTGGAACGATTCGAGCCTCATCCTTCAAGGTTGCGGAGTCGGCCCAGGGGCTTTCCGCCACCTCGGAGGAAATAAGCGCCTCGTCCCACGAAATTTCCCGTTCCGTCGAGCAGATCAGTAAAGGCGCGGAGACTCAGGCCGAAATTGTGGAAAAGAGCTCCCGCCTGATCAAAGAAATTGCCATGTCCATCGAAGTGATTGCGGCTGCGGCCGGCAAGGTTTTCGCCTCGGCCAGTGACACGGCCACAACCGCTCAGCGTGGCGGCGACATGTCACGAGAGACCCTCCGGCGCATGCGGCAGATTTTGACCGAGGTTGAAAACAATGGCAGGCAGTTCGATTTATTCGGCCATCAGGTGCAGAAAATCGGCAAAATTGTCGAAGTGATCACCGGCATAGCGGGCAAAACCGATCTTTTGGCCCTCAATGCCAGTATCGAAGCGGCGCGCGCGGGGGAAGCCGGTCGTGGTTTTACCGTGGTTGCCGAAGAAATCCGCAACCTTTCCGATTCCACCGCCGCTTCGGCGGCGGAGATCACCTCGCTGGTCGAAACGATCCGGGAGGAGAATCAGAAGATTCAGCAGTCCATGAAGGAAAGTGTCAAAAATATCGATACCGGGCGGGTTGCGGTGGACAATACCGGGCAGGCGTTCGAAGAAATTATCCGCACCGCCCTGGAAACCCAGACCAAAGCCAACAGTATTGCCGATATGGCCCAGAAACAGGCGGATGGCGCCAGCGGCATGGTGGCGGCCATCGATGAAATCTCCCAATTGGCCGAAGACAACGCCGCTTCGACCCAGGAGGTTTCGGCGGCCACGGAAGAACAGACCGCTTCCATGGAAGAATTGGCTGAATCGGCCCAGGGCCTGTCCGAACTGGCGGAGGAACTGCTTGAGGTTGTCAAACAGTTTCGGCTGAGTAACGAACATGGTTGATCCCACCGGACAACTCCTGGTTTTCCGTATCGGCGGGGAAGCTTACGGGTTGGATGTGGTTCATCTGTGGGAAATCATGGAAGATCCGGTTCATCATTATTTCCCCCGGATGAAACCACCCTGGCGCGGCGCCATCAACGTCCACGGCAGTGTCCTGCCGGTTTTGGATCTGGCGGCCCTTTTCGCCTGTTCCGACGGGCCCCTCGATCGACGGGTTCTGGTTCTGGCGCCTGACGTCGGTGCTCTGGCCTTGGCGGTGACCCGGGTGGAGGGTATCTTGCGGTTGGATGGAGAGCAGGAAGAAGACGAACCGGAAGCTGAAAAGGAAGGGATGTCCCCCGCCTGTGGCGCGCTGGACGTTCTGGTGCGGGCCGGAAAACACATTCATTTACTGGATCTGGAAGGGTTGCTGGCTCGACTTGAAGCCCTTTGCCAATGATGGGAGGAAGGAATGGCCTTACGGGTGCTGATCGTCGATGATGCCCTGTTTATGCGTAACATGCTCAAGGAGATTTTTCTCAAGGAGAACTGCCAGGTGGTAGGCGAGGCGGTCAACGGAGCTGAGGCGGTGGAACTTTACCGGCAGCTGCGGCCGGATCTGGTGACCCTGGATATCGTCATGCCCGTCAAAAGCGGTATTGAGGCCCTGCAGGAAATTCGCCGGGAGGATCCCTCCGCCCGGGTTATCATCTGCAGCGCCATGGGCCAGGAATCCCTCATCCTTCAGGCGGTTAAGGCCGGCGCCCAGGATTTCATCGTCAAGCCGTTCAAGGAGGATAAGGTTTTGGAGGTCATCCGGCGGCTCGTTTCCCAGACCTGACGAAGCGACCATCCGTGGCAAAGGGTCAGCGCCCATGGACATGTCAAAATACCGCGATATGTTTCTTTTCGAAACCCGGGAGCATCTCCTTTCCATGGGAGACCTGCTGGTTGCGCTGGAAAAGAATCCCGCCGATGAGGAACGGCTGGATGCCCTGTTTCGTCATGCCCACTCCATCAAGGGCATGGCTGGCGCCATGGGTTATCAACGGACCGCCGAGCTGGGCCATCACCTGGAGGACTACCTGCACGGTTTTCGCAGCAGCGGCAGCCTGCCCCGGGAGGCTTTTGATCGTCTGCTGGCCGGTGTCGACCTGCTGGAACAATTGGTCGAGGACATTGCCGCCGAGCGTCCCGAACGGGAGGTCGCCGCCTATCTTTCCGGGATTGCCGCTGTGCCGGAGGAAGCGGCGGTTCCCGCCTCTGGCCGGATGTGGCCCGGGTTTCCTGTCGCCAGGAGCAAGTCCAGTCGTTCCGGAGCAAACTGCGCGAGCAGACGGTGCGGGTGCGCACCGGTCTGCTGGATCAGCTGATCAATCAGGTAGGGGAATTGTTTACCACCCGTCATATGCTGCAAACGGTCTGCTCCGAAGCTCAGGATCCGCGTTTGGGGGAAGGTCTTACGCAGCTGAGCCGGCAGATTGCCGATCTGCACCGGCATGTTCTGCAGGTTCGCCTGATGCCCTTTTCCACCCTGACCGGACGTCTTCCCCGGCAACTGCGGGAACTGGAGCGAACCACCGGAAAGACCATTGCCCTGCGGATTGAGGGGGGGAATGTCGAGCTGGATCGGGCGATTCTGGAGGCCCTGGCCGATCCGCTGATGCATCTGGTGCGCAATGCCGTGGATCACGGTATTGAAGATAACGGTGAAATCCGGGTGAGCGCTGTTCGGGAGAAGGATCTGGTCCGGATCGAGGTTCGTGACAACGGCCGTGGCTTTGACCCGGAAGCGATTCGCCGCATGGCCGTGGAAAAGGGTCTGCTTTCCGCGGAGCAGGCTCAGGAACTGGTTGACCAGCGTCTCTATGAACTGGTTTGCCAGCCGGGTTTTTCCACGGCGACGACCCTGACCGAGACTTCCGGACGGGGTGTGGGCATGGATGTGGTCAAGGCCATGGTCGAACAGTTCGGCGGCACTTTGCAGATTGATTCGACTTTCGGGCAGGGGACGTCCATTCAGTTGGATCTGCCCCTGTCGGTGGCGATTATTCAGGTTTTGCTGGTGGCCTGCGCCGGTGAAACCCTGGCCCTGCCCCTGACCCGAATATTGCGGACCCTGCGGGTTTCCCCCCAGGAGCTGGTTTCGTCCGGACGGAGCAAGGGTATTCAGCTGGAGGAGGAATTCATTCCCCTGTTGTCCCTGCGCAAAGTGCTGCAACTGCCCCATGCCCCCCTTGCGGGAGACCTGTCCGTCGTGGTCAGCGAACTGCATGGCCGACCGGTGGGGCTGGTTGTTGATCGGCTCATCGGCCAGCGGGAGATCTTTGTCAAATCCCTTGCCTTTCCTTTTGATCGCATGGGGGGGATAAGCGGAGCGACCCTGCTGGGGGATGGCCGCGTGATTTTTATTATCGATCCCCTGGCCCTGCTGGAGGAAATCGCTACTTACAAACCACTGCCGGAAGGGGGAAAACCATGACGCTGAAACCGCTGAGTGCGCGGCAGCTCGATGCCCTTAGAGAGGTCAGCAATATCGGCATGGGGCACGCCGCCACGGCGTTATCCCAGCTCATTGGCGAAACCGTGGAGTTACACGTGCCGTGCATAAGCGTTGCCGAAATCGTTCGGATTCCTGCCCTGCTCGGTCGGGCTGAAGATCTGTTTGCCGGTATTACCCTGCAAATTTTTGGCGAGGCCCGCGGGATCATTCTGCTGCTTTTCCCGCAGCAGAGCGCCCAGCAACTGCTGATTCGGTTGCTCGGCCGACCAGCGGATGAACCGATCTGCGACGAGCTGAGCAGCTCGACCCTCAAGGAAATCGGCAATATTCTGGCCTCGGCCTATCTCTCGGCCCTAGGCAATTTGTTGCATATGTCGCTGATCCCCTCCATCCCTCTGCTGGCTTACGATATGCTCGGTGCGGTGGCCGACCGGGTGCTGATCGAGTTGAGCCGGGAGGAGGATCTGGCGCTGCTGGTGGAGACCGAATTTCACGGGCGGGCGCCGACGGAAGAGGTGATTCGGGGTCATTTCCTGATCCTGCCCGATGCCGATACCCTCGACGTCATATTTGACGCCGCCAATGTTGGTTATGAAAAGTAGAGAACGCGTTGGCATAGCTGAATTTCGGGTAGTCCGTTATCCCGGCATTCTGATATCTTACGGTCTTGGCTCCTGTCTCGGTATTGCCCTCTATGACAGCTACCGGCAACAGGGGGGGCTGGCGCACTCCCTGTTGCCCGGCAGTTGCCCGCCCGGGTTCAGCGGTCGACCGGCCAAGTTTGTCGAGGGTGCGATTCGCAGCATGTTCGTCGAACTGCTGGCTGCGGGTTCGGAGCCGCGGCATCTGACCGCCAAGCTCGCGGGGGGCGCCAATATGTTTGCTTCCCCCAATGCGGTGGAGGAGGACAATATCGGCAGTCGCAATGTTCGCACCGGCAGAGAGATTCTGAACCAGCTTGGTATCGCCCTGGTGGCCGAGGATGTCGGCGGCCGGCATGGCCGAACCATCGAATTCGACCTGGCCACCGGCGCCTTGCAGGTTCGCTCGCTGCGGCTGGGCGAATTGATTATCTGACGTCCCGGAACCAGCGGTTGCGTGCTGACGGTCTCGAAAGTCACCGGATGAATATCCATGGTAGTTTGGAGAAACTGAATGAAGCGTTTTTTTGTCTTGTTGTTGGGATGTCTGCTGGGTGTGTCGCCGGCCGCGGCTGAGACCGTTACCCTGGAGCAGGTTGTCGGGGCTCTGGAGGGCCCTTTCCAGGCCCAGGCGTCGGCTGCGGTCGCCATCCATGATTTTGCCGCCGGGGTGAGCCAGCGATCGACCATTCAATCCCTCGACCGCATTCAACGGGCCGAGGGCCGGGTTCAGGTGCGCTTCGAAGGGCAAACCGGTGAGGCGTCGGCCAGGGTTCTGTTCCGCTGGGAATATACCGAACCGACAGCACAGGAATTCGTCTCCGACGGGGTGAGCCTTTTTGCTTATGTGCCGGAGAATAGGCAGGTGATCCAATCGGATGTGCAGACCCAGTCCGCAGTCGGTTCGGACAACCCCATCGCCTTTTTGACCGGACTGGGGCATCTCAGCCGTGATTTCCAGGTCGCTTGGGCCGAACCGCAGGAGGATGCCGAGGGGAATTTTATACTCGAACTGTCGCCGCGCCGGCCGTCGCCGCTGCTGGAACGGTTGGTGGTGGTGGTCAATCGGGATGCGGTTGTCCCTGCCGCCAGCCAGGTGGCGTCCGGTTCTTCCTTTCCCCTGCGCTCGACCACCATTTTGGATCCCAACGGCAACACCACGGTCATAGAGTTTCGTGACGTGCAGGTCAACAGCGGGATTCCCGATGCGGTTTTCCACTTTGACGTTCCCGCGGGGGTGCAGGTGATCCGGCCCGATGCCGCCGACCTGGGCGGCTGATCCCTCCCGTTGTGGCAAATCCCCCTCCGGCCCGGATTCAGGCTTTGCATCCGGGCCGGTGTTATGTTATAAGCCATTGATTCGGTGAGGTTCTTCGGAACCGACCGGGAAAATAATCATGGGAGGAGCGAAAATGCCCAGTTTTGATATTGTCTCCAAGGTTGACATGCAGGAAATCGACAATGCCGTCAACCAGACCCGGAAAGAAATCGATCAGCGTTTCGATTTCAAAGGAACCCATAACGAAATCACTTTGGAAAAGGACTCCATCGCGATTCTCGGGGCCGATGACTACAAACTCGATGCCATCATCGACGTTCTCAAAGGCAAGCTGGTGCGGCGCAGTGTATCGCCCAAATGTCTTGACTACGGCAAGAAGGAACCGGCTTCGGCCGGGGCCGTGCGTCAACGCATCGCCATCGTCCAGGGGGTTTCCACCGAAAAGGGGAAGGAAATCGTCAAGTTTATCAAAGGGACCAAGCTCAAGGTGCAGGCCCAGATCATGGAAGATCAGGTGCGGGTTTCCGGCAAGAAGATCGATGATTTGCAGGAGGTGATCCAGGCCGTCAAGGGGCAGGATTTCGATATAGAGCTGCAGTTCATCAATATGCGGTCGTAAAAGAGGTTAGCCTGAAGACCTAAGGCCGAAGGGGGGTGTTGGCCCCGGCCTTGCGGTCGATTTTTCGAAGGATATCGACTTGAACAAGTTGAACGTTTGCCTGGTCAGCCTCGGCTGCCAGAAAAACCTGGTCGACGCTGAAGTCATGCTGGGCCATCTGCCGGTCGACCGTTTTCATATCGTTACGGACGAGGCCCAGGCCGACATTATTATCGTCAATACCTGCGCTTTCATCAACGACGCCCAGGAAGAGTCGGTCGACACCATCCTCGAGGTGGCCGATTATAAAAAATCGCGTTGCCGTTTGCTGGTGGTCAGCGGTTGCCTGCCGCAGCGCTATCGGGAAAAGCTTTCCAAGCAGTTGCCCGAAGTCGATCTGTTTGTGGGGACCGCCGATGCGCCGCGTCTGGTCGCCCTGCTCGATGCCCAGCTGAATAAAAAGGAACCGACCGAGGCCATCGGCGAACCGGATTTCCTCTACGACCACACTACTCCGCGGGTCAAGGC
>JARRKW010000048.1:0-6780 GCA_037387645.1 Desulfuromonadaceae bacterium | reverse complement strand
CCCTGGATCTGGTCATTGCCGACGTTTCCGGACATAACATCGGTGCCGCTCTGATCATGGCCGAAACCCGGACCTTCATTCAGGCCAACGCCAAGGACCTGCCGAGTCCCAGCGCCATCATGGACGCCCTCAACCAGTTTTTTTACCAGGACCTGACCAATGCGGAACTCTTCATCACCATGTTCTATCTTAAATACAATCCGCAAAGCCAGCGCCTGACCTACGCCAGCGCCGGCCACAATCCCCCCATCATCTTACGCTCCGAAGCATCGGCCTGCGAACGACTGGATGCCGAAGGCATGATCCTGGGCATCAAAACCGGTATCATCTTCGAGGAAAAACAGAACGAATTACAGCCCGGCGATGTTCTGCTACTGTACACCGACGGCATCATTGAGGCGGAAAATCGGGAAGGGGTATTTTTCGGCGAGGAACGCCTCTGTGCCATTCTCAACGAAAATCAACAATATCCACCCAAGGACCTTATCAACGTCCTGCTCGATCAGGTCAGAATGTTCTCCGGCATGCAAAATTTCAAGGACGATGTTTCCCTGGTGGTGCTCAAGATCGATGAATGAAGCCCGCATCACAGAAAAATAGCAACAATTACCCGAATATGTTAAAATAAATTGGTTTCTTTTGGGAATGAGACAAATTGCCTGGTTGAATTGGCATCTTCTACATAAGCGTCAGTGCAAATCTGCCATGTTCCATCCTTGGGGAGGTAAGCTGTATGATCCTGAAAATTGAAGAGCAGGGGCCCGTCGTCTTGATCGAGGTCAAAGAAGAGCGCCTCGATGCCCACAACAGTGGTGAACTGAAAACTCAAATGCTGAATCTTTTTGAGGAAGGGAAAAACAATCTGATCGTTAATCTGCACGACGTCCGTTTCGTCGATTCTTCCGGACTGGGAGCCCTGGTTTCCGGCTTTAAAAATGCCAGTGCCCGCAACGGCAACCTGAAACTGTGCGGCCTGCAACCCCAGGTCAAGTCCATGTTTGAGCTGACCAGATTGCACCGGGTATTTGAGATCTTCCCTGAGACCGACGAAGCTCTGGCGAGTTTTTAATCCCGCGACCGATCTGCTCCGGGGCCGGAAGGGTTCGTTCCCGTGCCCCGAGCAGTTGCGCCCCTGAGGAACGTATGAATGAAAAAATTGAGGTGGACATCAAAGTCCCCAATCAAACCCGTTACCTGGGCTTAATTGGCAAGATCGGTGAAGACATCGCCCACACCCTGAAAAAATATCAGGGAGACCGGGAAGAGCTCGCCTATCACCTCAATTTGGTTCTCACCGAAGCCATGGCCAACGCCATTTGCCATGCCAATGAAGGGGATCCGCAAAAAGAGGTGCATATCTCCATCTGCATTCTGGATCGGACTCTCAACATCAAGGTTTATGATCAGGGGCAGGGATTTGACGTCAACGCCCTGCCGACACCCAACTTTAAGAGTCCCGAGGAACATGGCCGCGGCATCTATATCATCCGTGCGCTCATGGACCGGGTCACCTACCAGAAACATTCGCACGGCCACGTATTGGAAATGGAAAAAAACCTGTCCTGACGCCTGTTCCGCGCTACGCCATCGTCGGCCACTACGAAACGACCCCTTACCGTACTTTCGACATGAGCGCAACCAGCTCCGCATGGGACTGTAATGCGATTTCCGCTCCCAGGTCGCCTTTGTAGGAGGCGAACCGGATCCCGGCCCGCTCCGCCGCTTCCCGATCCAGAATGGAATCTCCGACAAAAAGCAAAGACTTCAACGAAAAACCCAATTTTTCCGCCGCCAGAATCAGCATATCCGGATAGGGTTTCGGCCGCGGCACATGGCGGCTGGTCACCACCACACGAAAATAGGGTGCCAAATTGAAGTGTTCGAGAAGATCCAGGGCGCTGAAGCCACGGTTGGTGGCAACCGCCAGGGGATAATTCTCCGCGAGAGCGGCCAGGGCCTCCGCCAAGCCGGGTTCCGGATCCATGCAGGGGATAAACTGGCGATAATCAAGGGTTGCAGCCAGCGCAATAGCCTCCGGGGCCCGTTCCTCTCCCAGCAGGGAGGTCAATACCTGGGGCGTGGCAGCCGTATGACAAAGGTGGACCCGCTCGGTCTCATGCGGTTGTACCAAAGGCTCACCAAACTGCTCCAACACCGCATTATAATAGGCCAGATTGGCGCGCCGGCTTTCAAACAACACGCCGTCACAATCGAAAATAATCGCTTTAATATGCCTCATGCCGCAAACCCTTTGCGCTGAAAATAAATCAGCCCGATCAGTCCGAAAATGATCATCGGGACCGAAAGCAGCTGCCCCATGGTCGCTCCGGCCCAGAGCAACCCCAAATGCGCATCGGGTTGACGAAAAAACTCCAAGACAAAGCGAATCGTTCCATAACCGACGAAAAAAGCTGAAAAAACCACACCCGGCGGCAGCTTGAGCCGAAACAGACCGTACAGCAGAACAAACAGAACCGGTCCCTCACAAACGGCTTCATAGAGTTGACTTGGATGCCGGGGATCGGGCCCGCCCCCCGGAAACACCATGCCCCAGGAAACGGTCGTCACCCGCCCCCAGAGTTCCCCGTTGATAAAATTCCCCAACCGTCCCAGGCCCAGTCCGACGGGAGCCGCCGTGACCAGCATGTCGCCGACAGTTAACGCCGGCAGCTGGTTACGGCGACAAAAATAGAGCACACAAACCACCACCCCCAGCAGACCTCCATGGAAACTCATGCCCCCTTCCCAGATGGCGAAGATTTCCAGGGGATGGGCCAGATAATAGGCGCTGTTGTAAAACAGGGTATAGCCCAATCGACCGCCGACAACGACGCCAAGGACCCCGTAAAACAACAGGTCGGACAACAGGGTCGATGAAAGCTCCAGTTTGCGACAGCGCGCCAGATGGCCGATGATGAAATAGGCAAAGACAAAGCCGAGCAAATACATCAGACCGTACCAGCGCACGGCAAAGGGCCCCAGTTCAATAATTACCGAATCAATCTGTGGGTAGGTCAACAGAGACTCCTTAACAAAAAGGGACGGGATCTGAGTTTCCCGTGCCGTTGCTTCGTCGAGGTGATCGAAACTTGCAGCACTCCAATGGCTCCGACCCAAAGGATTCGCTTCGCCGGCGGCAAAGGAACCTGTCAACGTCAATAGCGCTTCAACACGGGGCGGTTGCGCTAAAATCGCAGTCCTTGTCCCGCAGATGAGTCAGAACCGTTAAAAAATCCTCCGGCAAAGGTGACTCAAAAACCAATGGCTCGGCCGTAACCGGATGAGGCAGGGATAACCGCACGGCATGGAGCATTTGCCGGGCAACGGCAACTGAGCCGATGCGGGCAGCGCCGCCATAGCGCACATCCCCCAGCAACGCATGTCCCGCCTCGGAAAAATGGGCGCGAATCTGATGGGAACGCCCGGTCAACAGCTCAATCTCCAGCAGGGAAGCGGCTGGGAACTCTTCCAGCACCCGATACCGGGTAATGGCCTCCTTGCCTCCTTTGGCAACGGAACGCACCCGGTTGGACGCTCGGTTACGGGCCAAATATGAACGGATCTCCCCGCTCTTGTCCGCAAGAACACCGGCCACCAGCGCAAGGTAGGTCTTTTCGGCCCCGCGACCGGCAAAAGCCAGGGACAGATTGCGGTGGGAACGCTTGTGCGTGGAGAATACCATGACGCCGGAGGTATCGCGATCCAAGCGCTGCACCATGCCCAACTCGGCACGATCCCGGGGTCTGAAGGGATTGTGCAAAAACTGTTGCAGCGCCTGATACAGGGTACCCCGATAACGCGCCGGGGTCGGCTGGGTCTCCACGCCGGCAGGCTTGTTCAGGACAATCAGATAGGGATCTCTGAACAGAATGTGCGCCTCTTTGAGTTCAAAGGGCTCCAGGGCACGCCCGTCCAGAAAAACCTCGATCTTCGTTTCAGGCGCAAGGGCGAAAGAGCATTGGCGAATACGCCGGCCATCGACATGCACCCCGCCCAGATCGATAACCTTACGCAACTGTCCCCGGGACAAACCGTCCATTTGCGCAGCCAGATACTGATCCAGACGCCAGCCGGCCGCGGCCATATCGGTACAAAAACAGTATTTTTTCGGCACCATAGAAATCATGAACGCCAATCATTTAGGTTATCGGCAGGCAGAATATCCATTCCCGAAACCGAAAAGAGTCTAGCATAAGAAAAACCAACGAAACAGCCGGAATCGGCGATTGACCAACCAGGGCAATTTTTGTTTGACATAAATTAAGCGCGTGCTAACATTCGAAATAGAGACATGACTCATTCGCACTGAAATTCTGGAATGCCCGGAAGAAGCTTTGCGGCACCGACCAACAGTTAAAGTCAAGACGCTCGGTAACAGGTATGGTGAGCCGGCCCGTCCCGAAACGGGAAGCCTGAAGTACCTTTCAGAGCGCCGCCTTGGTCTCCAGGTTGATCCTGCAAAGTTATCCTCCGGCATTCCGGAATGACAATTTCAACGGGCATGGCGCAAAACAACGTAAAATTGTCGCTGTGACGATTTCTGAAAAAGTTTTCCCGGCGCCACCCCGGTTGGGCTGGCCGGAAACCAGGAGTAGGATCTTGTCACGGGATACACGGTCTTTTGAGTTACCGTTGAACAGGAACGCCCCATCCACATCGGACGGGGCGTTCTTATTGCGGCATGCAACTAACGCGCTGTCACATGTCAAAAATGTGTTTTTCCAAGGCAAAACAGGTAAACACCCCCTCAAAAACCGGTCCGGAGGTTTTGACCACGCACTTGACCAAACGCTTCTTCCCCTTCGCCTCCAACAGCTCCGCTTCCGCGACCAGGGTTTCGCCAAGCTTGACCGGCGCGAGGAATTTGGTTTCCGCCGCCCCCAGCACCACGTTGGGGTCATTCACACAGAGCATGGCCGCGTAATCGGCCAGGCCGAAAGTAAAGCCGCCATGCACCAGGCCACGCTCGTCGGCCACCATCTCGGCGCAGGTCTGCAACTGGACCACGGCCCGCCCCTCGGCGAGAGCCAGAGGCTCGCCGACCAGAACCGGAGAAATCGCCAGATGGGTATTGGATTGTTCTCCTGACTCAATCATAAGCTTTCCCATCCCCTCAGGAAGCGCGATTGACCCGCTCCCGCAATTCTTTCCCGGTTTTGAAAAACGGGGTTTTCTTGTTGGGAATCCTTACAATTTCACCACTTTTGGGATTCCTGGCTTCCCGGGCCTCGCGTTCGCGAATGGTAAAGGAGCCGAAACCGCGGATCTCCACCCGGTCGCCGGAAGCCAGCGCGGCCCCGATACTATCGAAAATGGTATTGACAATCATTTCAGCTTCTTTTTTGTTGACGGTACCACTCTCAAAAGACAGGCGTTCTATCAATTCACTTTTGGTCATAACAATATCCTCCTATCCTATTCAACGCCGGACCACAGGAACTTCAAGCCCCCGGATGATTGTTCATATATGCCCTGCCGAAATTGACTGACCGTTTCCTCGACAAAATAGTCGATGAAATCCATTTTTTGCCGTGCAGGATAAACGATTTTTGGTTTTTTGCCAAGGCCGGCCAGCTTTGCCGCCACATCAATGGCATCCTGCAGGTTGCCCAGTTTATCCACCAGTCCCAGTTCCAGCGCCTGCCGTCCCGTGTAGATACGGCCATCGGCCAGGCTCTTCACTTTCGCCGGTTCCAACTTCCGGCCTTCGGCGACGGCCGCAACAAACTGCTGATGCACATCATCGATGAGGGATTGGAGAATGATCCGATCGGCTTCCGTCATGGGCCGAATCGGCGAGCCGATATCCTTATGTTTACCGCTTTTCACGACCTGGTTGTCCAGACCGATCTTGTCCAGCAGCTCACGAATATTGGTGAACTCCATGATGACGCCGATACTGCCGGTAATGGTTCCCGGATTGGCCAATATCTGGTTGGCCGGAGCTGAGATGTAGTAACCGCCGGACGCAGCCACCGACCCCATGGAAACAACGACCGGTTTCTCTTTGGCGAGTTTCCGTATCTCTTCGTGAATTTCCTGGGATGGACCGACTCCGCCACCGGGGGATTCAACCCGAAGCACCACTGCCTTAATGGAGGAATCTTCCTTGAAGTCCTCGATCTGCTCGTTGATCAGCTTGGACGAGGCGATGACTCCCGACACCTCGATAACCCCGACCTTTTCCCCAAGGTGAAAGGCAGGACCAGATCCCACCGCTCCGACCGTGACATAAACCAACAGCCAGAAGAAAATGAAGAGAACACCGAGAACCAGCAGGCTCATCAACAACGGTCGTTTCTTCATACCATCATCCCTGAATACAAAACCCCCGCAACAGCTGCTGCGGGGGTTTCTTTTTTATCACTCCGGATTATTCCCCGTCTTTATCATTATTCGCTTTGTAACGGGCACCCTGAAGCAGATCACCGAAATTGGAGGTGGCGCTTTTCTGTGCGCCGAGGAAGGCATCGACTTCGGCTTTTTCCTTCTGATCGGCCAGATGCTTGATGGACAGAGCTATTTTCCGCTCCACGGTATCCACATGCAGCACAACCGCTTCCAGTTCCTCACCGACCTTGGCGAAATTTTTCGGGGTATCGATCTTTTCCTTGCTGATTTCGGAGACGTGGATCAGACCCTCGATCCCCTCTTCCACTTCCAGGAAAATCCCGAAATCGGTTACCGAAGTAACCTGACCCCGAACGATGGTGCCGGGAGCATAACGCACCGGAATGGATTCCCAGGGATCCGACATAAGCTGCTTGATGCCGAGGGAGA
>JARRKW010000047.1:0-6793 GCA_037387645.1 Desulfuromonadaceae bacterium | reverse complement strand
TCCCCACTCCCATTCCCAGGTTATCGCCGTCCCCATTATGCCGGTGGTGGTCGCCTCGGAACTCTCGGTCAGCCGCGACTATTACCTGCACAAAGAACGCTGCCTGATCTGTGATCTGATTGAAGAGGAACGCCAACGGGGCCAGGGCATTGTCCAGGAAGACGACGACTATATCGTCTTTACCCCCTACGCCTCCTGTTTTCCCTTCGAGCTGCGCATCGCCCCATTGCGCCATAGTCACGACTTTGGGGCTCTGGATGATGAGGCTCTGGCCCGCCTGGCCGACACCCTGAAAGACACCCTATTGCGCCTGCGCACCCTGTTGCGCGATCCGCCCTACAATTTCGTCCTGCATAGCGCCCCACCCATGCACCCGCGCCTGGGTAAGCCGGGCTACTGGAGTTCCCTCTCCCACGACTACCACTGGCACATTGAACTGGTGCCGCGTTTGACCCGGATCGCCGGATTCGAGTGGGGAACGGGCTTTTACATGAACCCGACCCCGCCCGAGGATGCCGCCCGTTTTCTCCGCGAAACCGATCTGTCGGTATTCCGGTAAGCTTCGATCCAAGGATTTTCATGACCACAGACAACCTGAAACAACCCTATTTCCCCCTGTCATTACAGGTATCGGCCCGCGCCTGGCAGCAACTGGAACTGGACCCCCGCCGTGCCCTGCGCGAATCACCGTCTCCCCTGTTTCAGATCCGCCAACTGGCCGACGCCCTGCAACGACACAACAGCACGGCCAAACCCATCCGCGCCGGGGAACTCAATCTCATCGCTCTGCTCAACCGGGCGCTACGCTACATGGCCGACCAGTACCTGCAACGCCGCGGCTGCGCCATTGAGGGGGGCCACCTGACCATCGCCGGCCGACGGCAAGCCGCCCCGCAACTGACACCGATCCTGCAGCATCTGGTGGACTTTTTCCCACCGGCCCCGGTTTGGCTCGGGGTCGAGCCCCGGCGTTTTCTGCGCGGGCCGCGGGGTGCGGAAAAACGCCGGGAAAGCCTCATCGAACTGTTTATCCTGGCCGTGCAAAATCGCAATCAAGCGGCGTTGCCCTATCGCCCGCTGTTCGATGACAACGAGTTGCGGCAACGCAGTCCCTATCACCAGATCCTGGCCGAACTCGACCGGGAACTGGAACAGGAAACGCTACCCGGCCTCTTTGCCGGCTCGCTGCTGACGCTGCTGCTGGCGCCCATGACCGCCGCGCCCGATTCCCTGGCCGGACAACTCGTTTACATCCAGCAGCATTGGGGAGGCATCCTGCCCGCGGAGTTACTGGAAGAACTGCACATGGCCTTCGCCATTCTGCACGAGGAAGAAGTTTCCCGCGGCTTTGTCGGCGATGCCCCCTTGCCGGTACCGACCTTCGGCGGGGCCGACGAACAGGAACCGGAGGCTTTTTCCCTCGATACCGACTGGATGCCGAAGGTGGTGCTCATCGCCAAAACCATCTACGTCTGGCTCGACCAGCTCAGCAAAAGGTACCAGCGCCCCATTCATGACCTCGATCACATTCCGGACGAGGAGCTCGACCGCCTGGCGCGCTGGGGTTTCAACTCCCTGTGGCTGATCGGACTCTGGCAACGCTCGCCGGCCTCCCAGAAAATCAAACGCATTTGCGGCAATCCGGAAGCGGAGGCCTCGGCCTACTCCCTCTACGATTACGATATCGCCGCCGATCTCGGCGGCGACGAGGCTTTGGCCCGGCTGGAACAACGCTGTCTGCAGCGGGGCATCCGCCTGGCCAGCGACGTCGTGCCCAATCACACCGGCCTCGACTCCCGCTGGATGCGCCAGCACCCGGACTGGTTCATCCAGACCGACCATCCCCCCTATCCGGCCTATCGCTACCACGGTCCCGACCTCTACGACGATGCGGAAATCACGGTCCAGATCGAAGACGGCTATTACGATCACAGCGATGCGGCCGTGGTCTTCCGTCATCAGGATCACCGCACCGGCAGGGTGCGTTTCATCTATCACGGCAACGACGGCACCCACATGCCCTGGAACGATACGGCGCAGCTCAACTATCTGCTCCCCGAGGTGCGCGAGGCCATGATCCGGACCATTGTGCACATCGCCCGCAGATTTCGGATCATCCGCTTCGATGCCGCCATGACCCTGGCCAAGAAACACTTCCAGCGCCTGTGGTTCCCCCTCCCCGGCGAGGGGCAGGGGGTCCCCTCCCGGGCCGAACACTGGCTGAGCAAAGAGGATTTCGAAAAGGTCTTTCCGGTGGAGTTCTGGCGCGAGGTGGTCGATCGCATTGCCGCCGAGGCCCCGGACACCCTGCTCATCGCCGAAGCCTTCTGGCTGATGGAAGGTTACTTCGTGCGCACCCTGGGCATGCACCGGGTCTACAACAGCGCCTTCATGAACATGCTCAAGCGGGAAGACAACGCCAAATACCGGCAAGTATTGCGCAATATCCTGGAATTTGAACCGGGCATTCTGCAACGCTTCGTCAACTTCATGAACAACCCCGACGAGGAAACTGCCGTCGCCCAGTTCGGCGCAGGGGACAAATACTTCGGCGTCGCCGTGTTGCTCGCCACCCTGCCCGGCCTGCCCATGTTCGGTCACGGTCAGATTGAAGGGCTGAAGGAAAAATACGGCATGGAGTACCGGCGGGCCTACTGGGACGAAAATCCCGACGATGCCTTCATCCGCCATCACGAAAACCAGATCTTCCCCCTGCTGCGCCTGCGTCATCTGTTCAGCGGGGCCGAACTCTTTCAAATTTACGATTTTTTTAACGACGGCACCGTGAACGAGGATGTGTTCGCTTTCTCCAACGGCAGCGGAAAAGAGCGGGCCCTGGTCGTGTATCACAACCGCTACGGCGCCACCGAAGGCTGGATTCGCCAGAGCGTTCCCCGGCAGCAGGCCGACGGCTCAAGCTCCAGCACCCTGGCCCAGAACCTGGGGGTCAAAACCGGCGAGCGTTGGTATCTGCGTTTTCATGACCACGGCAGCGGCCTCGATTACCTGCGTAGCGGCGACGAAGTGGCGAGCCAGGGGCTGCATATGGCCCTGGGGCCCTATCAGTACCATGTCTACCTGCATTTCGCCGCCATCTACGACGAAGACGGCGCCTGGGGGGAACTGTACCGGCGCATCGGCCACGCCCCGGTGGCCAGTCTCGACCGCGAGCTGCGTAAAATCCGCTTCCGCCCGGTTGGCGACGCTTTTCGCGAGCTGGTGGATCCCGACCTATTGCAGGCCCTCTGCCGTCTTCTGGCCGGATCGATCCGCAACCTGCACCGCCATGCCGATTACCAGAGTTTCCGGCAGAAATTGAGTCGTTTCGTCGATACCCTGATGCGCTTCGCCCATCCGGCGCCCACCGCCAATGCCGTTACCGACCATATTCTGAACCGGCTTGAGCAGCTTTGTCGCCTGATCGGCCACAAGGGGCGCACCCCCATTCAACGGCAAGCCCTCAGTTATCTGCAACAACTGCTCAACAGTTGCGCCAAAGGCCCCCTCTGTCAGGTTCTGATCCCCTATCTGGTGCTGTTCCGCCTGGCCGGTCCCCAGCCCTCCCTCACCACCACCCGGCGCAGCGCCGCCTGGATTGAAGAGTACCTGCTGGGCGAAGCCCTGCAGGAAGCCATTGCCGACGACGAGGCGCCCATGCTCAGGCAATTGGTGGAAATTCTGGTGCGGCAGCAGAATTTCTGGCTGCCGGGCCGAAAACGCCAGGACTTCCAGGGACTGCTGGCCGACAGCCGGGTCCGGGAATATCTCCTGGTCCACTGGCATGAGGGCATCGAGTATTTCAACAAGGAACGCTGGGAAGCGCTCACCAGCGGCCTGCTGGTGGCCGCAACCTGCGCCCTGGAACATTACGATGATCAACCCGGCGAACAGCTCAACCAGTTGGCCGTCGCTTATCAGCAGCTGTTCGCGTCCCGCCAACTGGCGGCCGAAGCCGGCTACCGCCTGGCCGATCTGCTCGCTTTGAGCCGGCTGAAGGTCCCGATCCTCACCCGTCCACGCCGGAAAAAGCAGTTGAAAATCCTCCTGGTCGCCTCGGAGGTCACCCCCTTCGCCAAAAGCGGCGGCCTGGCCGACGTGGCCGGATCCCTGCCGCGCGCCCTGCGCGCCCTCGGCCATGACGTGCGCATCATCATGCCCTGTTACCACGGCATCAGGCAGCGCGGCGACATCCGATCCATCGCCATCGCCAGCGCCACCGTGGCCATCGACGCCACCCCGCTACGGGTTCGTCTGCACGCCGGAGAACTGGACGACGTGCCGGTCTATTTCGTCGAGCAGGAGCAATTCTTCGACCGCGACGACCTTTACGGAACCCCGGAAGGGGATTACTGGGACAACGCCGAGCGCTTTGGTTTCTTCAACCGCGCTGTGCTGGAACTGCTGCCGCGACTCGGCTTCCGCCCCGATGTTCTGCACCTGAACGACTGGCAGACCGGATTGATTCCGGCCCTGCTGCGCAGCGAATATGGCAACGTCGACTTCTATGCCGCCACCGCCACCCTGCTCACCATCCACAATCTCGGCTACCAGGGACTGTTTTCCTCCCGCTACCTGGAAACCCTGGACCTTGATCCGGAACTGTTCCGGGTCGACGGCCTGGAATACCACGGCATGCTGTCCTTTCTCAAGGCCGGCCTGACCCAGTCCGATCTGCTCAATACGGTTTCCGAGACCTACTGTCGGGAAATCCAAACCCCCGAACAGGGGATCGGTTTCGACGGCATTCTCCGCGCCCGCAGCGCCGATCTGTTCGGCATCGTCAACGGCATCGATCCCGCGCAATGGAATCCGGCCACCGACCCGGCCCTGCCGATGGTATATGCCGCCGAATCCCTGGAAAACAAGGCCATCTGCAAACAGGCCCTGCAACGGGAACTGGGGCTGACCGAGGCTCCGGACATTCCGATCATCGCCATGATCACCCGGCTGGCCACCCAGAAGGGCCTCGACCTCATCGAAGACGCCTGGCACGCCATGCTGCAACGCCCGGTGCAGTTCATCCTCCTCGGCACCGGGGAAAAAGAATACATGGAGCGCTTCCAGGAACGGAGCAACAGTTATCCGGGACGGGTCTCCATCAATCTCAGCTTTGACGACCAGCTGTCGCGGCGGATCTATGCCGGCAGCGATATCTTCCTGATGCCGAGCCGCTATGAGCCCTGTGGGCTGGGCCAGTTGATCGCTCTGCGCTATGGCGTCATCCCCCTGGCCCGCCGCACCGGCGGCCTGGCCGATACCATCACCGATCCCAACGACAATCGGCAGCAGGCCAACGGTTACCTGTTCACCGAGCCCTCCCCCGCGGCCCTGTTGTACGCCCTGGACCGGGTCCTGGAACTCTATGCCCGGGGCGAGGACTGGAACAACATGGTCCGCAGCGGCATGCGCCGGGATTTCTCCTGGGCACGCTCGGCCGAACAGTATCTCAACCTTTACCGCCATGCCCTCGAGAAAAAATATGAGCGAAAATGAACCACGCCAGGGACCCGAAAACGGGGCGGAAGATACCACGGAAACCCTCTGCCGCTTCCCCGAACTGGCCGAAATTCAGAACGAAATCGCCAAACGCATCCGTGACAATCAGCGTTTTCTGGACCGGTTTATGGATGAGGATTTCGTCGATGAAGCGGAAGCCACCGACGAGGACGACGAAGAGCCGGAAGAACTGTAGCGCCTGGCGGGAAGGGGGAGCAGCTCACCGGAAGCACGCTCCCCTCGCCGGCGTCTGAGACAGCCTTCCGGATTCTCCAGCACCTCGCGAAAGCGGTGAAACTGCTCCCAGAACAGCTCAATCATCAGCTTCAGCCGCGAGATCGAATCCTTGGTCAGCGCCAGCTTGGCGTCCAGACTGAACTGGATGCCGTAGGCCCGCTTCCTGAAACTTTCGGGGAAGGCGGCAATGGCCTGTTCGATGAGCAGCCTGCGTTCCAGCTCGAACCGTTCGGGATTGATTGTTGCGGCTGAGCTCCGCCAGTCGTTCAATGATGTTTCCGCTGTCACGGGGGGCGGGATTCATGCCGGCTCTCTTTCCATCGCAGGGGCGGCTTGCGGCAGGAGTGAGTTGAAAAAACGGCTGGTCCAACTATGCCAGACAATCCGGCATTGGCAAGGGAGGTCGGTCCAGGCGGGAAACAATCTGGTTGACAATCGCCAGGTTTAGACTTATCTAATGGATATTCTTATTTTTGTGATTTGCAGGTTGCAGCGAGGGAATGTTCGGACAATGTGCCCGGATCGGAAAAAATTTCAAAGCCACCAGACCATCTGCGGATCCGGTGGCTTTTTGCGTTTATTGCCATCCGACAGCCACCCCCTCGGGACAAGGCGCTGGTGGCCAGGACCAGATATGGCGTATTCGGCGCAGGAACATCCTCTGCAAGGTTGCCCTATCCCAACGGCATTGCGGTATTCATTCCCCTAGGAGGTTCAGATGATTCTCACCAACGTAAATTCCGTCCCCGGTCGCAAAATCATTGAGCATTTTGGCATTGTGCAGGGGAGTACGGTGCGTGCCAAGCATGTCGGCCGCGACCTGATGGCATCACTGAAAAATTTCGTCGGCGGGGAATTGAAAGGATACACCGAGCTCCTTCAGGAGTCGCGGGAGGAGGCGTTGCAGCGCATGACCGAGCAGGCACGGCAACTCGGGGCCAACGCGGTGGTGAATATTCGCTTCGCCACCTCGTCGGTCGCCCAGGGCGCCGCCGAACTGTTCGCCTACGGCACTGCGGTCCGGGTCGAATAGGTGCCGCAATGGGAACCTTTATTTTAC
>JARRKW010000046.1:0-6902 GCA_037387645.1 Desulfuromonadaceae bacterium | reverse complement strand
CTGCCATATTCCCCTCTACGCCAAGAACGCGGCGGATACTGACGCTACCGAAGCGACGGAAATCTTCCGCACCTGGCGCGCCACCGAAGCCACCACGGCCCCGATGCATCCGGCCGCGACCAAGGCCAACGACCTGCTCCCCCGTTACCGCTTCTGGAACGGCCAGAGCGACAACTACCTGCTCGGCGATGTGGCTCAGCTCGATCCGGCCACCGGCCGTTACCCGACCTCCCGTCCGGTTGGCTCGGTGCAGGAAGGCAAGCTCTACCCCTTCAAATACAAAACGGCGGAACAGCCGATGACCAGCGGATCCAACCTGCTCATCGCCCTCGACACCAGCGTCTTTTTCGTCGCCGCCGATGCCGATGCCGCCACCCGTCAGGGTCTGCTGAATATGGGCATGAGCGACAGCACCCCCTGGGAATGGGTGGAAACCGACACCTTCCAGGCCCTCAACCACCAGGTCAGCCCGCAGGAACAGGCCCTGTCCTGCAGCAGCTGCCACGGCAGCACCGATCGCATGGACCTGCAGGGACAGCTGGGCTACCAGCTCAAGGGTTCCCAGTCGGTGGTCTGCACCCAGTGCCATGGCCGCGAAGAAAGCAGATCGTTCGAGAGTATTCACGACAAGCACGTCAGGGACAAGGGCTACGACTGTTCCCGGTGTCACACCTTCAGCCGCCCGGAACGCGGGTTGCGTATGTAAGTGAATTGAATACCCTGCCATAGCGGAAACCAACGTTTCCGTATTCCATCACGGCCCGAAGCGAACGCTTCGGGCCGTATTTTCGTTGGTATTTTGCGCGGGCAACGCTGGTGAGATTCAACGCCTGCTCCGCGATGGTCTCATCAAAGGTCGCAAGCCGAGCCTGCATGTGTCTGCCTCGGTCGCAAAGGCGACTTGACTACATCAGGACCCGGGCGCAGGACGACGACTTCTATTGCAAGCTGACTACCGATTATCTAAAGTAGTTCAGTAGCGCCTCGCGAAAGGTAATCGACAAGCTCCTTTTGGATAAATTGAGAATCGCCCTGGACGAATCACAAAAAGTCAATAAAGTCGGTAACTTTATCAGTAAATTGCGGACCCGAGGGGTAATTTTATTATGCGGGATCGCGAGGTGCGCCACAATGGCGTTTGCGTAGGTAAAATCAAGAAAGAATTTAAGAGAGGAACTCAGAGCTTAAGAAAGAAAACCGCTACAGATCATGCAATTTCGGCTACTTAGGATTTGTTTTTGCATACCTATTTTCCGCAGGTGTCGCGGATTGCTGACCTGATATAACCGTGGGAAGGATACCGAAGCGAACTCTTTCGGAAGACATATATATTATTTGTTTGAAATTACTGTGTGCCCTTTCGGTTTAGGGCCTTCCAATGGAACATATTTACGGAGCAGACAATGGATTGTCCAAAATGCGGCCATGAAAACCCAGAGAATAGAGAGGATTGCCTCTGCTGCGGGGTTATTTTTGCCAAAATCAAGACCCTCCCCGATTTTCAGGACTTGCCCCCCGACTGGGAACCCGACCCGACAGCAGCGATGGTTTCGGCAAAGAGCAATATCCTGTTGGGTCAGGGACCCGAAAATTCCCTCGTTGTCTGGGGACGCGCCCTGATCCTGCTGGGAATCGTTATCTGGAGCGGAAAACTGATGTTCGCCAGCATCGCCAGCAACACGTCCGGCGAAAGTCTGCTGCATCTGGTGAATCTGCCGTTTCACGAGGCCGGGCACATGCTTTTTCGCCCGCTGGGGAGATTTTTCACTTCGTTGGGAGGCACCCTGGCACAATTACTGGTGCCGCTGATTTGCGGAGGCACGCTGCTCTTGAAAACCCGGGACGCCTTCGGGGCGGCGGTTTGCATCTGGTGGTTCGGAGAGAATTTCCTCGACATCGCCCCTTACATCAACGATGCGCGAGCCGGCGTGTTGCCCTTGCTGGGCGGCAATACCGGCAGCAACTCCCCCTATGGGTTTCACGACTGGGAATACCTGCTGACCGAAACCGGTCTGTTGCGACATGATCATCTGCTGGCCCAATTGGCCCATGGCTTCGGCTCGCTGCTGATGATCGCCGCCCTGCTATGGGCGGGGTTTGTGGTGTATCGACAATTCAGGGAAACGAGAGCTTGAACACGGCGGTTGACGGCATTCCAGCGGGAAGCCCGTCGGCGGGTTGCAACCAAACATTTTGTTCTGACCGGAAAAATGTTATACAGGATACATGGACCCCCGGAAAGGACATGATGAATGGCCCTGGAAATCGAACGTAAATTTCTGGTCCGGAATGACAGTTGGCGCTACGGAGCAACGGGTACGGATTACCGTCAGGGCTATCTGACCTGCGACCCCGAGCGCACGGTACGGGTTCGTATTGCCGGCGAGCGGGCCTTTCTGACCATCAAGGGAAAAACCACCGGCATGGCCCGCAGCGAATTCGAATATGCGATTCCTCCGGCCGAAGCGGCCGAGCTTCTCGACCAACTCTGTCTGCGCCCCCTCATCGAGAAAACCCGGTATCTGGTCGGACATGGGGGGAAAACCTGGGAAGTGGATGAATTCAGGGGGGACAATCGCGGCCTGGTTCTGGCCGAAATCGAGTTGGATTTTCCCGACGAAGAAATCGAACTGCCCCCCTGGATAGCACGGGAAGTCACGGCCGATCCGCGCTATTTCAACAGCAGCCTCAGCCGCAATCCTTATAAAAACTGGCAATCCAAGACCTAAAAAATCTGTTTTTGCCGCAGGCAGAACATCCCTTTGCAAAACCGAACCGGTTGCCATGACAGATCCTTTCAGAAATTTTAACGGAGGCCAAAATGAGCAAAAAGAAACCCCTGTTGCTGGCTGTCGGCCTGGTCCTTGTCGCCGCCCTGGCGGCAATGCTCTGGTTGGTGGGAAATCTCGACCGGCTGGTAGCCGCCGCCATTGAAAAATACGGCAGTGAAGCGGTCGGTACGCAAGTCCGGGTGCAGTCGGTAAGTATCGGCCTGCGCGAAGGCCGTGGCACCGTCACCGGACTGGCGGTGGCCAATCCCCCGGGATACTCGGCGGAACCGGTCCTCACCCTGGGGGAAATCACTCTGGATATCGATCCCGGCACCCTGACCTCGGAGGTTCCGGTCATTGATGAAATTCGCATCGGCCAGACCAGCTTCCGCTTTGAGCTCAATGCCGAGGGCAAGGCGAATGTCAACATGCTGCAAGATAACCTCGCTCGCGCCACTCAACGATCTCGTGCTCCGGCCCCATCCTCTTCGGAGCAGGAAAACAGAGCCCCGTTGAAACTGAGAATCAAGCAGCTTTCCATTGCCACCGGCAGAGGGGTGATGGATCTGACCGCCGCCGGGGGCCGGGAATTGCAGGTCGAGGTACCGGCCATTACCCTCCATGATATCGGCGGCAAAGAAGGCATTTCTCCTGAAAACCTCTCCAACCTGCTGGTCAATACCCTGCTTGGGGAACTGCAACAGACCGCTGCCCGCCAGGGAGTGGAACAGGTGGTGCGGGACAAGCTCGGTAACCGGGCAACAGAGTTGGAGCAAAAGATCGATAAAAACCTGGGCAGCGGAGTGAGCACGGAGCTGAAAAAGTTATTGGGGCAATAACAATCGATACTTCCTCCGAATCCGTTGGCCGCGGGCAGGAGGGGCACGGCCACATCCGTTAACCCGGTGGAACACTCGCAAACGGCTTGAAAAACCCGAGGATGACGACGAGAAGGGGAATTAAGACCGCCCCGCGGAAAAACATTTGCGCGTTCCAATTTGCTCCCTTATAGTTAGGCTAGTCTGTAACCTTCCACCGTTATTGAATGAATAGACAGATGATTTTTCCGGTTGCTGGCTTCTTCTCCCGGTACTTTTCGGGTTTTTTTCTCGATCTGATTGAAAACGGTTCATCAGAAAAACCAGGGTTTACCCTTCGCTTCCACCATGATCCGAACTCACTGCCGATGAATTTGAGCCCTATGAAATCCCGCTTCCCGTCCGGCAAAAACCCCCATACGGAGGTGTCGGCGTGACCTGGTTTTATGTCGACGATTTGAGCGAAGGGATGATTCTCGCCAGCGACCTCCTGGCCCCAACGGGTCGTTTCATTCTGGCCGCCGGCTCGACGTTGAATACAAATCATCTCAAGGTGCTAAAATCCTGGGGAATTTTAAAGGTCGATATCGTTGATGACAGCTGTGCCGCGCCGGAAACCCAGGAGATAACGCTGGATCCCGTCTCCCTGGAACTTGCCGAAATGTTTTTACAGGAGAAGTTCGCCAACCTGGATCCGGAACATGCGCTGGTAAAAAGCCTGTACCAGCAAACCTTTCACCTGCTGTGTCAGCGCCTGAGCGCCGGCGCGGAGCTGCCGATCCGCCCTCCGGGTTCAACCCTGCCCGATCCGGACGAGGGGCGCATCAACCCGCTGCAGCTGATTCGCGGAGAAACGCAGCTGACCTCTCTGCCCGAAGTCTATATCCGGATCCTTGAAACTGTCCATTCGCCTCGGACCTCTTCGGCAACCCTGGCTGAAATCGTCAGCAAGGATCCGAATCTGGCTTTGCGCCTGCTGCGTCTGGTGAACAGCGCATTTTACGGTTTCCCGGGAAAAATCGATTCCATAAGTCGGGGCATCACCCTGATCGGCACCGATGAGTTGTCGATGCTCGCCCTGGGGCTTTCGGTGGTCAAGCTGTTCCAGGATATACCCACGGAACTGATGGACATGGCGTCCTTCTGGAAACATTCCATCCGGGTCGGGCTTTTCGCCCAGGTTATCGCCAGTCAAAAGGACGGCCTTTCGCCGGAGAGGCTTTTTGTCGGCGGCATGTTGCACGATGTCGGCCGGCTGGTGTTGTTGAAAAAAATCCCGGAAAAATATGCGTGCACCATGTTGTTGGCACAGGAAAATAAACTTTCCCTCTACCAGGCCGAAAAAGAATATCTCAAATGCGATCATGCCAGCGTCGGCAGGATCCTGGCCCAAGAATGGTCCTTGCCGAAAATATTGGGGCAAATGATCGGCGGGCATCATAATCCCGCCATGGACCGCTTCGTCCTGGAAGCCTGCATTGTGCATCTCGCCGATGTTTTAGCCCATGCCTGTGGAGATGAACTGCTGCAAATCGATCAGATTCCACCGTTGCAAGAGAAAGCCTGGAAGACCATCGATCTGCTACCGGTTTTTCTGCCGTCGACGATTCATCTGGTCGAACACAAGTTTCAGGATATTGTCCGTTTCTTTATCGGCAGTTCCCCGGATTGACCACGAAGCGCTTTTCTCCTCCCCGGCTCCCGGCCGTTTGTCCCCATGCCCAATCGACCCGGTCCGATTCTACGGCGACCCGGATTAAAACAACAAAAAGAACCGTCCTGTCATTTTCAACCGCTTATTTTTTAGGTATTCTTTTTCTTAGCCTCGATGCCGGCAAAATGGAAAAAGGAGAAAACAAGTTCGCCAACCGGTAGAAAATGGCAGCTCTCGTCTTTTTCAACCACAATTGTGGCCAATGCGATTTCCCTCATCGTGACCCAAACACCCCCTGTCCCGGTCGGTGTTTGTTTGGGGCGCCCATTCATGGACTCCCGGCCGGTTTTTCAACAACTCGGGGTTGAGGCCAGATCACCAAACAACGGTGAAAAAGAACCGTTCTGCCGTCACTCGGCACAGCGCTCCGCAACCATCGGAAAAACCCCATCTCTTCAACCAGGGTTTGAATTTATGGCTCCAGAACTGACAAATGTCGTAACCGCTACACCACAGGATCTATCCAACATTGAGTTGGCTGATGTCATAGATGTTCCCGTCTTGCAGGCGTTGATGGATGATTATTATGCCCTGACCCATATCGGCATCGGCATCATCGATCTCCATGGCAGGGTGCTGGTCGGCACCGGCTGGCAGGACGTCTGCGACAAATTCCACCGGGCCGTGGCGGAATCCCGCGCCTACTGCCAGGAAAGCGACCTGCTGCTCGCCACCGGGGTCCCGCCGGGCACCTTCAGGGAGTATCGCTGTAAAAACAACATGTGGGATATCGCCACTCCCATCATGTTGGGCGACCGGCATATCGGCAACATCTTCCTGGGACAGTTCTTCTACGACGACGAGGAGCCCGATTACGAATACTTTCGCGCCCAGGCCCACCGCTTCGGTTACGACGAGAAAGAATACCTGGCAGCCCTGGATCGAGTGCCGCGCTGGAGTCGGGAAAAGGTGCAAAGAGCCATGGGCTTTTATTCCAAACTGGCCCAAATGATTTCCCGGGCGAGTTACACCAACATCGTCCTGTCCGACACCCTGAAGCAGCAGAAGCAGCTGGCGGACGCACTGCAGTTAACCCGCAGCAGCGTGGATACCGCCTCCGACGCCATTTTCTGGCTGACCAGCGACGCCCGCATCCAGGATGTCAACTCTTCGGCCTGCCGTCTTTCCGGCCACAGCCGCGAGGAGTTGCTCTGCTTGGGGGCGGATGCCATGGGCTTCCCCTTTGCGGCCGCAAAATGGTCGGAACAATTCGCCACCCTGCGCCGGCAGGGCTCCCTACTGTTCGAGTCCGAGCTGCCGACCAAGGCCGGCGACCTGGTGCCGGTGGAGGTGGTTTTCAATTATGTCCGCCATGGAACCGAAGAACTCGCCTGCACCTTTGTCCGCGACATCAGCAAACGCAAACAGGCGGAAGACGCCCTGCGGGATTCGAAGGAAAAATTTTCCCGGACCTTCCATTCGGCGCCGTCCATCCTCAGCATCAGTTCCCTGGAGGAAGGGCGCTTCATCGATGTGAATGACGCCTTCCTGCAACTGTTCGGCTTTTCCCGAAAGGAAGTGATCGGGCAAACCTCCCTGGCGCTGGGACTCTGGGAGAAAAGCATACGGGACCGTTTTATTCGGAAACTGAAAGACCGG
>JARRKW010000045.1:0-11323 GCA_037387645.1 Desulfuromonadaceae bacterium | reverse complement strand
CTATTTTCCATCCGCGTTAATTTTGTGGTTAGCTGCACTACCAAAGTTCGGAAAATGCAAGAATGATTGGAACCCCAATCAGGCCGAATAACCCGAAATAAAAACTGATAAGATTTATTGCTGGAATGATATTATTGCCCCTCTCCAGTGCATAACCTTTCCGGAGTTTGGAGAAAAAACTCAAATCAATATCGATGCTCCAATTGCTTTTCACTGAACTACCTACCGGATCGTGACCAAGTCGTTTCAGAGAAAAAATCATTATTGCAGTGGTCAGTGGGAAGCAAGTCACTGATAAATACATTATTGGTTCGAATATTTTAAAGAATGTATCCATTTAATTCTTGCAGCTAACAGTGTTGATAAGTGGAAATCGGTCCGTCATATCAGCCCCTATAGATGACCGGATTTTCCACTTATTATGATATTAAGGGCCAAAAGTGGAAAATTCAGGGGCTCATTTTCCACTTATTACGTTTCGGGCCGGACTTTTCCACTTATTGCGATATTACGCGCAAAACATGGAAAGCAATCATGCACAAACACAAAAAGCCACCCAACCCTTCATCAGGTCAGATGGCTCTTTTATGGTGACGGCAATCCAGCATTGTCCGTTGCCCCTCGCATGAATTCACATCATAGAAAAATAAAAACTACCTCATAAATAAATCCAAACGGAAGGGAAGTCAATCCTCGAATTCGTAAACCGGCGGGAAAGAGCCTGTTGTCGGTTCGGATCAGGAAAGTGATGGCCTAATAGGGGTGCTCCAGATCCTGCGGGGTGAAGCTGTGATCCCGTATCTGGAAGACCGAACCGGTCCCCTGCCGCCAGCCTTTGAGTTGCAGACTGTCCCTGCCCAGCGCCCGGCGCAGCAGTCCGACGGGCAGCACCAGCAGAAAGAACAGCAGGGTCAGAATGATCTTGGAGAGGACCGTCCCCAGGGCGATGCTGAGGCCGAACCAGAGCCGGGCGAAGGGCTTGAACAGGGGTGGGTGGATCATGACCAGAAGCAGAAACCCAATCGCCAGCGGGACCAGATAGGGCGGTTTCCAGATCTGATGAATGATCAGGCAGATAAGCACCAGGGCCAGGCCCGAATCCTTGCATTTTTCCGGAGTGATGTTCCTGTCGTCTGAGACCATCGCGTATCCCTTCAATCAGTCGAGTTCGTATTTCTGCTGCCAGTAATCCCGGTCGGCGTAGCGGGGCTGTTCCTCTTTCTTGAACAGGTAGTCGCCCATCACCAGGTAATCCATCTCCGTGCCCATGAAGCAGCGGGATGGATCTCCCGGTTGACCGACTGGATGCGGTCCGAATAGTCGATGTGGGTGATGGCCGGCACGTCGGAGCGCAGGTGGTAGAGCCGCTCGTACAGGGGCAGGGTCTGGTAGTTTTCCGGCAGGGGATTGCGGCGCGCCTGCTGTACCGGTGCCACCAGCAGCATGTAGGGACTGGGCCGGTCGAGCTCGAAAAACTCCGGGATGCATTCCTCGATGACCGAGGGGGCGAAGGGGCGGAAACCCTCGCGGTACTTGATCTTCAGATTGAGTTTTTTCTGCATTTCCGGATGGCGGGCGTCGCCGAGGATGCTGCGGTTGCCCAGGGCGCGGGGACCGAATTCCATGCGCCCCTGGAACCAGCCGACCACCAGCCCCTGGGCCAGCAGCTCGGCGACCTGGCCGCAGAGGGCGGAGAAGTTGTCGAAGTGTCGGTTGGGGGCTTTGTAGCGGTGGGCCACCCGCAGGATCTCCCGACTGCTGAATTCCGGGCCGAGCAGGGAGCCCTGCATGAGGTCTTTGCCGCTGCCTTTGCGGGGCTGCTGCAGATGCAGATGCCAGCCGACCAGGGCCGCGCCCAGGGCGCCGCCGGCATCGCCGCTGGCCGGTTGAATCCAGAGGTCCTGGAACAGGCCGCTGCGCAGCAGTTTGCCGTTGGCCACGCAGTTGAGGGCGACCCCGCCGGCCATGACCAGATAGTCGCAGCCGGTGAGTTCCCGGGCGGTGCGGGCCAGGCGCAGGACGATCTCCTCGGTGACCTCCTGGATGGCCAGGGCCAGATCCATGTATTCCTGCCGCAGGGGCTGCTCCGAGTCCCGCCGGGGCAGGCCGAAGAGCTGTTCCCAGGCGCTGTCCACGCACATGGTGAGGCCGGTGGCGAAGTCGAAATATTGCATGTTCAGCAGGAAGGAACCGTCCTGGCGCAGATCCACCAGCTGCGTCAGGATCAGCTTCTTCCACTGCTCCACCCGCTCCGAGTCCGGGGTGCCGTAGGGGGCCAGGCCCATGAGCTTGTATTCGCCGCTGTTGACCTTGAAGCCGCAGTAGTAGGTGAAGGCCGAATAGAGCAGGCCGAGGGAATGGGGGAAGTCCAGTTGCCGCAGGATCTCGATCCGGTTTTCCGTGCCGCGGCCGATGGTGCAGGTGCCCCATTCCCCGACCCCGTCCAGGGTGAGAATGGCCGCCTGCTCGAAGGGGGAGGGGTAGAAGGCGCTGGCGGCATGGGACAGATGATGCTCGGGGAAGAGGATTTTCGGTATCTGATCGCCGAAGCGCTTGAATTCGTCCCGCAGCATGCGGCGCATGAACAGCTTTTCCTTGATCCAGACCGGCATGGCGGAAAGGAAGCTCTTCAGGCCGCGCGGCGCGAAGCCGTGGTAGGTTTCCAGCAGGCGCTCGAACTTCAGGTAGGGCTTGTCGTAGAATACCACGGCGCGGATATCCTCCAGCTTCAGGCCCGACTCTTCCAGCACATAGGCCAGGGCTTGCCGGGGGAAGGAATCATCGTGTTTGCGCCGGGTGAAGCGTTCTTCGTGCGCCGCGGCGACGATCCGGCCGTCGATCACCAGGGCGGCGGCGCTGTCGTGGTAGAAAGCCGAAATACCCAGGATTGCTTCCGGCATGATCCGGTCCTTTCCTAGAAAATGGCGTAGATAAAGGGGGCGATGGCCGAGCCGCCGGTCAGTACGATCAATATTCCGAACAGGACCAGAAACAGGATGATGGGCAGCAGCCAGAATTTTTTGCGAACCTTTAAAAACCCGTAGAGGTCTTTCAGAAAGTCCATGGTATCGGTTCCTTTGTCCGTTGTTAATCTCCGGGGCGGGCGGTTGCGGGCCCGCTCGGGGGCGTTGGCAATCCTTACTCCGGCTTGTCGGCGCCCTTGGGCAACGCCACGCCCTGCCGGTAGGCGATGCGGGAGAGGAGCTGTCCGTTGGCATCCCAGCGCAGTTCCAGACCATGGCGAAGCCCCTGCTCCCAATCCAGAAAACGCTTGATCCGACCGTTTTCGTACCATTCCGCTTCGATGCCGTCAGGAACAAGACGGCCGTTTCGGGCGCGGCTCATTTGTACCATTTTTTTCGGGCCTTCGGAAGGATAGAGTTCCAGCTGGGTTTTGAATACCTGGGGATTCTGCGCCTCCCGGGCGGCGTATTGGGGTAACTGTTCCAGGGCTTTCTGCACCGCCAGGTTTTTCGGATTGAGGCGCTGGGCTTCGCGCAGACTGTAATAGGCGATGCGCAGGCGATCCCGTTTGGCCATGGCCAGGGCGAAAAACTGCTGGGCGGAGTCGTCGTAGGGCAGCTCGCGGCAGATCAGCAGCAGATTGGCGGCGGCTTCCTCCCGTTGCAGAAAGGGGTCGTTCAACAGGGCGACGCCCAGCATGTAGCGGGGCTCCACCGCGCCGGGGAAATCCTGCAAGGTTCGGTAAATCTGTTCCACCGCCGTTTGCGGATGTCCCAGTTTTTGCTGCACCTTGATCAGGATGGTGTTGGCGTCCAGGGCGACCTGGGGCGCGTTGCCGGCCCTGGTCAGGGCCTGTTGGGCCAGGCGTTCGGCGTCATCGGTCTTGCCGGCCCAAAGCAGCACCCGGGCCAGATTGGCCAGAGCCTGGCCATGGGCGCCCTGGTCGATACGGCCGTTCAGGGTGGCACTGACCTCGGCGATGGCGGTCTCGCCCCAGTTCGGGCCCGGCGCCAGCAGTTGCTGTGCGGTCATGTTCTCCAGCAGGGCCAGGGCCAGCAGTTTGTTGCCTTCGATGGTCGGGTGAACGTGATCGAGAAAATATTCCTCCCCGGGAATGGCGAAGCCCTTGCTGGCCAGCATGCGCTGTCGCAGCAGTTCGACAAAGTCGACCAGGGGTACGCCCTGCTCCCGGGCGACCTCGCTGACGATCTGCTCCATGGGCGTCAGGGCGCGCAGCGGACAAACATCCTCGTCCCGCGCCTGCCGGAAGGCCTGGGCCGCCTCCCGGTTGCGTCCGAGGCCGAGCAGCCCCTGGCCCAGGCGGTATTGCAGTTCGGCATGGCGGGGGTCCCGGGCGACGGCCGGCTCCAGCAGGCGAACCGCCTCGTCCCAGTGCTGCTGCCGCAGGGCCGCGGTTGCGGTGGCCAGGGTCCGGTCCAGTTGCTTCCCCTCGGCCGGGGAGAGATTGCCGCTATGTTCGCTCTTGAAGGGGGAGCAGTCCTTCAGGTTGGAGGCCGGACGGACGAAAATAACCCGGGCGCCCACCGAATGGGCCATGGCGACCATGCGTTCCAGGCTGACCCGGTAATGTCGCAGAATATTGCGCCGTAGCGGGTCATCACGGGTGTAGCGGTTCAGTCCGGCGGAACGGTCGAGGCGGGCGTTCACCTCGCCGCGCAGCTGATTGCGGTTTTCCGGAGCCTGGGGCCGGTATAGACCGAGACCCTGCAACGCTCCGGCCAGGGCGCTCCAGGTGCGGGTGCCGGACAGCAGGGAAACGGTGTTGCGGATCAGCGGTGGAATGTCCCGGATGGCGCCGTAGGTGCGTTCCTCGAGGAATTCATTGTGGCCGGTATAAATGATGAACAGGTCGGGGTCATAATGAACCAGTTCCTCCATCAGGTTGGCTTCCCGGTAACTGGCGTAACTGATGCCGCCGGCATTGATGACTTCCCAGGAGCGGCCGGAATCGGCCTTCGGCAGCAGTTCGCGCAGCCAGCCGGCGAAGGAGGTGGTGTCGTTATAGGGCCGGCCGTAGGTGGTCGAGCCGCCCAGGCAGAAGATGCGGTAACTGTCCGCTGCTTTCCGGCGGCGGAAGGTCTGGACGTTGAAATAGCTTTGTTTGTTGTCCGCCGTGGTCAGCCATGGCTCTTCCTCCGCTCCGGGGACGGCGACGAACAGGGGGACATTGGCGGCAAAGCCGACGAAGGGATCTTCCGTTTTCAGGGTCGGTTTGAATCCGAGCAGCGCCAGCCCCCCCTCCAGCAGCAGAAAGAACACCAGAATGGCGATCAGGGGCAGCAGCAGGGCCTGCCAGAGCGGCGTCCGCTGGGGCGGCTCCGGTTGTGTCGGGGAAGACCCGGATTGCGCTTGGTTGGTGGAGCGGGAACGGAAGTTTTTGGCCATGGGTTATCTTCATGTTCAAGGGGGAAGGACCGTTTGCATGGCTTTAATCTTAGCAGAAGAGCAATAGATATGCCAGTTGGGGGCGCTTGAAAGGGGCCGCAACCGGCCCTGTTGCGGCCGATACTTTCCGAAGAACCCCCGAAAAGTGCTGTCGGTTGGCCATATTCCCAAAGGGATGGGGTTATTTGACCAATTCCCCCGGGGGGCTTGCTGCTCCCCGGGAAGACAGGGGGGCGGGCAGAAGATCGAGCAGGTCGGCGAAGGGCAGGGGGGGCGAGTGGAAGTTGCCCTGGGCGAAGCGGCACCCGGACGCGAGCAGATACTCATGCTGGAACGGGGTATCCACGCCCTTGGCGACGAAGCAGAGTTGCAGGTCACGCGCCAGGGCCTGAATGGCGGAAAGGATGTTGTTCTGGATCTCGGCGCAACCCCGGGTCAGGTTGCCCACGAAGGAGCGATCGATCTTGACCTTGTGCAGCGGCAGAGAATGCAGGTAGCTCAGAGAGGAAAAGCCCCGGCCGAAATCGTCGAGGGTGATGAAGAGGCCGTGGGAAGCCAGCCGCGCCAGTTTTTGGGTGATCCGGTTCAGGTCCTGCAACAGACTGTTTTCGGTGATCTCGATTTCGAACCGGGCGGGATCGAGATGAAACTCGTTCAGGGTGCTGAGCAGACGCAGATCGAAATCGTCCCGTTCCAGCTGTTGCGAGGAAATGTTGACGGCAAGGGGCAGCTCGCTGCCGGCCTGCCGCAAGCGGCTGGCATCCCGGCAGACCTGCCGCAGCACCCAATCGTCGAGGTGGCAGATCAGTTCGGAGTGTTCCGCCACGGGCAGGAATTCGGTCGGCATCAGCAGTCCCCGTTGCGGGTGCCACCAGCGCAGCAGAGCTTCGGCGGCGACGATCCGGCCGTTGCTCAGGTCGATTTGCGGTTGGTAGTGGAGGAACAATTGATCATTTTCCAGCCCCTGTTGCAGAGCGGTCTCCAGGTTGTAGAAATAGCTGTTCCGCTGAAGCATCTCCTGGTGGAAGCAGAGGAAACCGTCGCGCCCCTGTTCCTTGACCTGATACATGGAGAGATCGGCGTTACGCAGCAGGATTTTTTTGTTGTCCCCCTGTTCGGGATAAATGGCACAGCCGATACTGAAGCTGATCCGGGCGCTTTTTCCGCCGACCAGCAGCGGAGCGGCGAAATTTTCACGGATTTTGGCGGCGACAATGGCGGCATCATCTTGGCCGCCGATGTTGGGCAACAGCAGATTGAATTCATCGCCGCCGAGGCGGGCCAGGGTGTCGCCGTCGCGGACGCAGCTCCTGAGCCGCTGTGCCACCAGTTGCAGCAGTTCGTCGCCCACCAGGTGTCCCAGAGAGTCGTTGATGCGCTTGAAATGGTCGATATCCAGGAACAGCACCGCCAGTTTTTGACCAAGGCGACGGGCCTGACGCATGGCGATCGTGAGGCGGTCGTCGAACAGGCAACGATTGGGCAGGTTGGTCAGGGGATCATGGTGGAGGTGATAGTGTAAATGATAATTATGCAGCTCTTCGGTCTGCTTGCGGTCGCTGATGTCGCGGATGATGCCATAGGTACCGACAATCGGTTCCTGCCGGTTTCCGGCGAGAGTACGAGTGGTTGGTTGCAGGATGACCGGCAGGGTCCAGACCTCGACTTCGCGCAGCTGGTTTCCCGCACCGGTCGTCAGGCGCAGTTCGACGGCGGCGTCAGGGCGTGTGCCAAGTCGCGGTTGGCACAGGGCCTGTTCGGCTTTGCCCCAATCGTCGGGGAAAATGAATTCCCGCAGACTGCGGCCGAGCAGCTCGGCGATGGGGGTGCCGAGAAAATATTCCGCGCGTTCGTTGAGGAAGGAGAATTTTTCCCGGTTGTCGAGCATGAAGATCAGATCGGGAGAGTTCTGGATTATGAAATTGTGCAGCTCCCGGGATTCCTGCAAACGTTGCCGAATATGCAGAAAATCGAGGGACCGGCGGCGTTTTTCCAGGGTCAGGGCGATCCGGTCCAACAGTTTGACCGGGGAGCAGGGTTTGGCGAGAAAGTCGGCGGCGCCCTTGCGCATGACCCGGGTGGCCTGTTCGAACGTGGCGTCTCCGCTCAGAATGATGACGCGGGTATCGAGCCCCTGGGCATTGATAAAGTTCAGCACTTCCTGTCCCGACAGATCCGGCATGTTCAGGTCGAGCAGGACCAGGCTGAAGCGGATGGTTTTCAGCAGCAGCAGCGCCTGGTTGCCGCCGTCCGCGCAACAGACGTGATAACCGGTGGCAAGCAGCAGATTGCTCAGACTGTCGCGCAGTCGCGAATCGTCATCAACCACCAGGATGGCATCGGTTTGCGAACCGGCCTCCGGCAGGGTGTCGGCATGAGCCCGATGCAGCTCGTTGTCGGGGGAAAACACTACTTTCATGGTGCATCTCGAAGTCAGATCGGTAACCTGATTGTCACCTTGTGAAACCGGCCTGCCGCAGTGATGGTTGCGCGACGAATCCTCATGAATAGAGGAGGCTAGTGATTACCCAACCAAAAAGAATGCCAAAAAGTTTCGGATCCGGGTTGCTCCTGTCCTGTCGCTGCCGCCAGGGGCATATGGCGCATGGGTCCGGTTCCGCCTGGCGCGGCGAAAGAAACGGGCGGCGATGCCCGGTGTTGCGGCGGCAACCGGTTTCCGCCAGCTTCTCGGGATGCTCAGGGCGCGACTGTCTGAAGGCAGCGGGACGGAAAGAAAAAAATCGCCGTAAGCGAAGGGTTTCTTCCCTGGAGCGCGGAATTTTTAGAAAGGATTAAAAATGCAAATTCATCCGCCCGGTTAAAGCACCGGATGCATATGGAGCATTTTTTCTGGCTTTTTCCTGCTGCCACAAATCGAGCAGCAGCAGGCCGACGCCGATGCAGATGGACGAGTCGGCCACATTGAAGGCGGGCCAGTGGTACTGGTACCAGTGGACGACGATAAAATCGATGACCTCACCCAGCCGGATGCGGTCGATGAGGTTGCCGACGGCGCCGGAGAAGATCAGGGAGAGGGCCAGAATGTGCCGTTTGGGGCCATCGCCCAGGCGGTGCAGATACCAGAGGATGCCGATGGCGGCGATAACGGCCACACTGATGAAGAAGGGGACCCGGAAGGCATGATTGGCCAACAGGCCGAAGGCCGCCCCCTGGTTGCGCACGTAACTGATGTGAAAAAAGTTCGGCAGCACCGTAACCGACTCGTAAAGGGCGAAGTGACTGTCGATGTAGTATTTGGTCGCCTGGTCCAGGGTCAGCACAACCAGGGAGACCAGCAGCAACAGACGATAACGAAAGGGCATGGAAACTCCAGGAAAAGACAGCAGGCTGAAGGCTGAAGGAAAGCTTGCGGTCCTCAGCCTTATCCCCTTCAGTCTGGCTTTATTTCAAGGCATCACTGCAGCGATGGCAGAGGCTCGGATGGCTGGTGTCGCTGCCGACGCTGGTGGCGTAATTCCAGCAGCGTTCGCATTTGTCGCCCTGGGCTTTTTCGATCTTGATTTTGAGGCCGGGCACTTCCTCGCCGGTCGCGGTGACTTCGAGCCCGTTGGCCAGCTCGGCCTGGGAGACGATGAAGAGGGTGGCCAGCTGGTCGCGATAGCCTTCCAGCAGGTCGGTCCAGGCGCCGCTCGGGGCCTCGATGAGCACCCGGGCATCGAGGGAGTGGCCGATGAGTTTTTCCACCCGGGCCACTTCCAGCGCCTTGGAGACATCGGAACGAACCGCCAGCAGCTTTTCGTAGCGGGTTTCGAGGTCGGCATCGAGCAGACTGGTTTCAAAGCGGGGAAAACCGGCCAGATGAATACTCTCTTCCCGCTCTCCCGGCAATTCCCGCCAGATTTCCTCGGCGGTGAAAGAGAGCACCGGGGCGATCAGCCGGGTCAGGGCATCGAGGATGCGGTACATGGCCGTTTGCGCGCTGCGGCGGGCCAGGCTCTTGGCCGGGGCGGTATAGAGCCGATCCTTGAGCACATCGAGGTAGAAGGCGCTCATGTCGACGCTGCAGAAGTTGTGCACGGCGTGATAGAGGACGTGGAATTCGTAATCCTCGTACGATTTTTCCACCCGTTCCACCAGGCGCTCCAGACGCGACAGGGCCCAGCGGTCGATTTCCAGCAGCTCCTGGTTGGCGACGGTGTCGCTGGCCGGATCGAACTGATGCAGATTGCCGAGAATGTAGCGGGCGGTATTGCGAATCCGGCGATAGGCGTCGGAGAGCCGTTGCAGGATCTCCTGGCTGATGCGGATGTCATCCCGGTAATCCTGGGCGGCAACCCACAGGCGCAGGATCTCGGCGCCGAATTTCTTGATGACCTCCTCGGGGGCAATGACGTTCCCCGTCGATTTGGACATCTTCTTGCCGTTGCCATCGACCACAAAACCATGGGTCAGCACCGCCTTATAGGGGGCGATGTCGCGGGTGCCGACCGAGGCCAGCAGGCTGGAATGGAACCAACCGCGATGCTGGTCGCTTCCTTCCAGGTAGAGGTCGGCCGGCGAGCTCAGCTCGTCCCGTTGCTCCAGTACGGCGGCATGGGACACGCCGGAGGGTCGCGGCCGGCAGCAGTTCCTTGGCCTCTTTTTCGTACCAGAGATCGCTGCCCGTATCACGGAACAGATCGGCCACATGGTGCATGATTTTGCCGTCGGCCAGGGCTTCCCCACACTTGCTGCAGTAGAAGACGGTGATCGGCACGCCCCAGGTGCGCTGGCGGCTGACGCACCAGTCGGGGCGGTTTTCGATCATGCCGAAAATGCGCTCCCGCCCCCAGCGGGGAATCCATTGCACCTCGTTGATGTGTTGCAGCGATTTTTCCCGCAGGGCATTGGTTTCCATGGAGATGAACCACTGCTCGGTGGCCCGGAAGATGATCGGTTTCTTGCAGCGCCAGCAGTGGGGATAGCTGTGAGACACCTTTCCCTCGGCCAGCAGGGCGCCGACTTCCTGCAGTTTGGCGTTGACCGCCGGATTGGCATCGGCCAGTTTCATGCCGCCGAACAGTTCCAGATCTTCATGGTACTTGCCGTAATCGTTTACCGGGTTGTAGATCTCCAGGCCATATTTAAGACCGATCTGGTAGTCGTCCTGGCCATGTCCGGGGGCGGTATGGACACAGCCGGTACCTGCTTCCAGGGTGACATGATCCCCGAGCATGATCAGGGAGTTGCGGTCATAGAAGGGATGGCGGCAGTTTTTGCCGTCGAAAATCGAGGCCTCAAAGGTTGCCAGCACTTGGTAGGTTTCGACGCCCACCGCTTTGAGTACCCTTTCGTAGAGTCCTTCCGCCAGGATCAGGACCTCATCGCCCGTCTCCACGGCCACATAACTCAGCCGGGGGTTGAGACAGACCCCGAGGTTGGCCGGGATGGTCCAGGGGGTGGTGGTCCAGATGACGAAGAACAGGGCTTTGCCGGCCAATGCCGCCAAGTCTTCCGGCAGCGCATCGGTATAGGGGAATTTGACGTAGATGGACGGCGAGGTGTGATCGGCGTATTCGACTTCGGCTTCGGCCAGAGCGGTGACGCAGGAGGAACACCAGTGCACCGGCTTTTTCCCCTTGTACAGGCCGCCGCGTTCGGCAAAGCGGGCCAGCTCCCGGGCGGTGGCCGCCTCGTAGTCGGCGGTCATGGTCAGATAGGGATGCTCCCAGTCGCCCAGCACCCCGAGCCGTTGAAATTCCTCACTCTGGATGCCGACCCATTTCTGGGCGTAGCTGCGGCATTCGCGGCGGACGTCCGCTTTGCTCATGTCGCGTTTTTTCTTCCCGAGTTGTTTGTCAACCATCAATTCAATGGGCAGGCCATGGCAATCCCAGCCCGGTATGTAGGGGGCGTTGAAGCCCTGCATGCGGCGACTTTTGAGGACGATGTCTTTGAGGATCTTATTGAGGGCGTGGCCGATATGGGTATGCCCGTTGGCGTAGGGGGGGCC
>JARRKW010000044.1:0-7114 GCA_037387645.1 Desulfuromonadaceae bacterium | reverse complement strand
CTGGAGCCGGTCATGCGGCTGGAACTGATTGCCCCCGGTGAATATGCGGGCAAGGTGTTGGGCTCGTTGCAGCAGAAGCGGGGCCGGGTCGATGGCATGCTGTCCCGTGGTGAGATCGAGGTGATCCGGGCCCGGGTTCCGCTCATCGAAATGTTCGGTTACATGACCGAGCTGCGCAGCGCAACCAAGGGCCGGGGAACCTTTTCCATGGAGTTTTCCCATTACGACGATGCCCCCTCCGAGGTTTTGAAACGTTTCGGCCTGGCCTGATTCCTGCTGCGTTTGCGAAAGGTCGCAAAACCGCCGGGACATGACAGATCGCAGCAGCAGACGCCATAAAGAATCCGGGCTTGGCCAATCGATGGAAAATTGCTATATTCAGCCGGCCTTTCGGTCGGCTGTTTTGTCTTTATCGTTGTGTAGGAATTTGTGCTGCATCCGGCCAGGATGGGGTCTGTTTCTGATTGAGGCTCATCATGAGCAAACTCGAAGAACTGAACAAGGACAATCTCAAACTCCCTTCTCCGCCGGCCATTGCCGTACGGATTCTGCAGGTGGTCAGGCAGGATGACTCGTCCTTTGCCGCATTGGCGCAGATTATTTCGGCCGATCCGGCCCTGACGGCCAAGATGCTCCAGGTCGCCAATTCGGCCATTTACGCCCTTCCCAACAAGGTCAATACCATTGAAAAGGCGTTGTCGGTGATTGGGGTCGATGTGCTCAAGAATATCGCCCTCTCCTTTGTCATCGCCAAAGAAATGCGCGGTGGCGGGGGGGATGGTTTCGATTTCGAGTATTTCTGGAAAAAATCGGTGACCAGCGCCGTTGCCGCCGAGCTGCTTTGCGGCTTGCTCGGCTACCGACTCAACGATCTGTTTGTCAGTGCCCTGTTGCAGGATATCGGCGTTCTGGTCATGTACCTGTGTCGTCCCCTGGAATATCTGCAGGTACTTGATGAAAAGAAAGCCACCGGTGTCGATATCGAAATTGTCGAACGGAGGGTTTTCGGTTTTGATCATCAGGAAATTGGCGCCGATCTGCTGCGGGAATGGGGCCTGCCGGAAAATATCCATGGGCCCATCCGTTACCACCATGGAGCCGACTCCTGCCCGGAGGAACTGCGGTTATCCGCCGATTTGCTGCGTTGGTCGGCCCTGCTTGCTTCCGTCTATCACGGCTCCCACAGTGCGGAACGGGTACGGACCCTGAAGCGGGAACTGGTGGAGAAATTCAACATCGAAACGGAGCGCATCGACGCCATGGTCGACTCGGTGGCGGAAAAGTGTGTCGATATCCTTTCCTGTTTCGAGATCGACCCGGGCAATATGCGTCCTTTTTCGCAGCTGTTGCAGGAAGCCAACGAGGAATTGGGGCGGCTCAACCTGACCTATGAACAGCTGGTCATGGAATACAAGCAGGCCAAGGAAAAAGCCGAGCGGTTGGCCGGAGAGCTGCAGGCCGCCAATAGCAAGTTGCGGGAGCTGGCTTTTCGTGACGGCCTGACCGGACTGTACAATCACCGTTATTTCCAGGAATTGATGGCCCGGGAGATGAGTCGTGCGGTCCGCCATGACGGTGCCCTGTCGCTGATGATGTTTGACATCGACCATTTCAAACGGATCAACGACAGCCACGGCCATCCCGGTGGCGACCTCATTCTGCGTCAGCTGGCGACCCTGGTTCAGGACTGCATGCGCATCTCGGATGTGGTGGCCCGTTACGGCGGCGAGGAATTCGCCGTCATTCTGCCCATGACCGGCGCCGTCGGCGCCAAGGTCTTTGCCGAACGACTGCGGCGCAAGGTGGAACAGATGGTGACGGATATCGAGGGGCAGTCCGTGCGGATTACCGTGAGTATCGGTTTGACAACCTACGAGCCGGGCATGATGAGCAACGACAAGGTCCAGCTGATCGATGCCGCCGATCGAGCCCTGTATCACTCCAAAAAACATGGCCGCAACCAGGTCAGCGTGGCGGCGTTAAAGTGATTTTTTTGGCGGTGACGCGCCGTCGCTTTGTTTTGATTCCAACGTAATTTGTCTCCGTTCGAGTAAAGGGAAACCATGACCTCTACTGATCGTCGTCCGGTGCTGTTGAGGGAATATGCGCCGCCGGCCCACCTGATTGATACCGTTGACCTGCATTTTGAGCTGGGGGAAACCTCTACCCTGGTGACTTCTCGTCTGGCGGTTCGCCGCAATCCTTTAGCCGATGCGGCCGACGGCATGCTGCGCCTGCACGGCCGGGATCTCGAATTGCAACGGCTGCTGCTCGATGACCGTGAGCTCGGCTTGGGTGATTATTGCCTTGTCGGAGAAACCCTGAGCATCGACAACGTTGCGGACAGCTTCACCTTGCAAATCGAAACCCTGATTCGGCCGCAGGACAACAGCTCCCTGGAGGGGCTGTACAGGTCCAGTGGCAACTTCTGTACCCAGTGCGAGCCGGAGGGCTTTCGTAAAATCACCTATTTTCCGGACCGTCCCGATGTTTTGTCCCGCTACAGCACCACCATTGTCGCCGATGGCAGGCGCTATCCGGTGCTCCTTGCCAACGGTAATCTGGTGGAACGGGGAATCCTCGAAGACGGCCGTCATTTTGCCCGCTGGGAAGATCCTTTCAAAAAGCCGAGCTATCTTTTTGCCCTGGTGGCCGGGGATCTGGTGCGCATCGAGGATGAATTCACCACCGCTTCGGGTCGTCAGGTGGCGCTGCAGATCTTTGTCGAAGAACGCAACCGCCATAAATGCGAGCACGCCATGCGTTCGTTGAAACGGGCCATGGCCTGGGACGAGAGTACCTTCGGGCTTGAATACGACCTGGACATCTATATGATCGTCGCCGTGGATGATTTCAACATGGGGGCCATGGAAAACAAGGGGCTGAACATTTTCAACTCCAAGTATGTGCTGGCCCGCCCCGAAACGGCCACCGACGCCGATTATCAGGGGATCGAAGGGGTCATCGGGCATGAATACTTTCATAACTGGACCGGCAATCGGGTTACCTGTCGGGACTGGTTCCAGCTCAGCCTGAAGGAGGGGCTGACGGTTTTTCGCGACCAGCAGTTTTCCAGCGACCTGGGTTCGGCGGCGGTGCAACGCATCGAGGACGTGCGTGTGCTGCGCACTGCGCAGTTTACCGAAGACGCCGGGCCCATGGCTCATCCGGTGCGTCCCGCCTCCTATGTGGAAATCAACAACTTCTATACGGCCACGGTCTACAACAAGGGTGCCGAAGTCATCCGCATGGCGCACACCCTGCTTGGTTCGGAAGCCTTTCGCCGGGGGTTGCGCCTCTATCTGGAACGTTTCGACGGCCAGGCGGTGACCGTCGAGGATTTTCTGCAGGCCATGGCCGAAGCCGGCCAGCGGGACCTGTCCCAGTTCCAGCGCTGGTATGAACAGGCCGGAACCCCGGAACTGCAGGTCGAGACCGCCTACGACGAGCAAGCGCGGGTTTTCGAGCTGACCCTCCGGCAGAGCTGTTCGCCGACGCCGGAAGGGGCCGCCAAAGAACCCTTTCATATTCCCGTGGCCCTGGGGCTGCTGGACGCCGAGGGGCGGGATCTGCCCCTGCGTCTGGCCGGAGAACCTACGGCCGTAACCGTCGGCAGCCGGGTTCTGGAAATGCGGGAACGGGAGCAGAGTTTCCGTTTCGTTGAAGTTCCCTGCCGGCCGGTGGTTTCCCTGCTGCGCGGGTTTTCGGCTCCGGTCAAACTGCAGGTTCCCTGGCAGGATAGCGAACTGGCCTTCCTCATGGCCCATGACAATGATGCCTTCAACCGTTGGGAGGCTGGTCAGCAACTGGCCTGTCGGGTGTTGCTGCGCCAGGTGACGGCTTTTCAGCAGGGCCGGGAGGCGGTTGACGATGCCATCTTCAACGAGGCTTTCCGCAAAACCCTGCTCGATGAGCAGAGTGATCCGGCATTGCTGGCCCTGGCCTTGACCCTGCCGACCGAAACCTACCTGGGCGAGCAGTTGTCGGTGATTGATCCGACGGCCATTCAGGCTGCCCGGGAAGGGTTGCGGCGGCAGTTGGCGCAACGTTTTCAGGACGAATTGCTCGAGGTTTATCGCCGTTGTCGGGAGGCCGGACCGTATCAGCTTTCCGCCGCGGCCATGGGGCGCCGCAGCCTGAAAAATCTCTGTCTGGCTTACCTGATGAGTCTGGATAATGCCACGGCCCTGTCCCTGTGCCTGGAGCAATTCGAGACCGCCGACAATATGACCGATGGTCTGGCGGCCCTGGGTTGTCTGGTGCACAGCGCCAGCGACCAGCGTCCCAGGGCTCTGGCGGCCTTCTATGAGAAGTGGGCGCAGGAGCCGCTGGTGCTGGATAAGTGGTTCATGTTGCAGGCCTGTTCACGGCGCCCGGAGACCCTGGCCGAAGTGCGGCAATTGCTGAATCATCCGGCCTTCAACCTGCGCAATCCCAACAGGGTGCGGTCCCTGATCGGGGCTTTTTGTCAGGGGAATCCGGCGCGTTTCCATGAGCCCGGTGGAGCGGGGTACGCCTTTGCCGGTGATCAGGTGCTCGCCCTGGATGCTTTCAACCCCCAGGTGGCGGCCCGTCTGCTCAGTGCCCTCAGCCGCTGGCGGCGCTTCGATCCGCAACGACAGGAGAAAATGCAGGCCCAGTTGCAGCGGATTCTGGCCGTGCCCGGCCTGTCCTCGGATTGCTACGAAATCGCTTCCAAGAGCCTGGCCTGAGCCCCATGATGCAGGGAGATGTTGGATGAACCAGGATGTACTGATTGTCGGTTGCGGGGATATCGGCCGACGTGTCGCTTGTTTGCTGCAGCAGCAGGGGCGTCGGGTGAGCGGGGTGGTCAGCTCGGCCGAAAGTGCCGCCCGGCTCGAAGCCGCCGGAATTCGTCCCCTGCTGATCAACCTCAACGACCCCGGTGCCCTGCATGAACTGCCCAGCAAGGGGGCCCTGGTCTATTATCTGGCCGCTCCCCCCGGAGGGGGCTTTACCGATCCCAAGGTGCGTAATTTCTGCGCCGCGATCAGGGCTCAGGAGGCTCCCAGACAACTCATCTATATCAGGACCAGCGGGGTCTACGGCGATTGCGGCGAGGCGGTGGTTACCGAGGAAACACCGGTCAATCCCCAGACCAGCCGGGCCAAGCGGCGTTACGATGCCGAACAGACCCTTTCCCGCTGGAGCCGGGAACTGGGAGTGCCGCTGGTCATTTTGCGGGTCACCGGCATCTACGGCCCCGGGCGTCTGCCCCTGTTCCGCCTGCAGGAGGGGCATCCGTTGTTGCGGCTGGAAGAGTCTCGGCCGACCAACCGGATTCACGCCGATGATCTGGCGCAGGTCTGCGTCGCCGCCGAACAGGCAGCCGATGGCGAGGTTTTCAACGTCAGCGACGGTCATCCCACCAGCATGACCGAATATTTCCTGACTCTGGCCGATCTGTGTGGACTGCCGCATCCGCCCTTGATTTCCCTGGCGGAAGCCCGTCAGGTCATGGCGCCGCTGATGCTTTCCTATCTGACCGAATCGCGGCGCATGGATAACAGCCGGATGTTGACCAGGCTCGGCGTCCGGCTGCGTTATCCGATCCTGACCGAGGGCCTCCGGGCCAGCCTGTCCCGGGAGTAAGGCGATGCGGCAGGCGCGTTTTACCCTGCACATTTCAGCCGATGAGATGCTGCGTTATTACCGGGGACGGGCCGCCATGGTCGCGGTAGTCGCCGAGGATGGACGGCGCATTCGGTTCCCGGTGAGCAATCTGCGCCCCTTTGTGACGGCCAATGGAATTCACGGGCGTTTTGTTATCCGCTACGACGCCAACAACCGTTTGCTGGCGGTTGAGCGGATTTCTCTCCCCTGAGGTTTGAGGGATGCGACCGGGGCAATGTTTCTACATTTTTTGTGTTAAATTATTTTATTGTGTGGCATTCTAATTTACGATTTTTTGCTGGAGGAGGCTGTCCCGCCGCCCTAAAGGGCATGCCGGGGCAACCGTTCTATATATCGCATTGACTGCCACCCGCGGGGAGTGGGGCAGTTTATTCGGATTCGGGAGGTTAAATGAAAGCGCTGAAATTGTTTTTGACGTGCCTTTTTCTGGGAAGTCTTACGCTGGCGGTTCTAACGGGTTCCGCGAGTTGGGCCGAACGTGGCCAGGCTCGGGTGATCCCCCGGGATTGCATCGACTGTCACGATGAAGAAGGACAATTTCTCGCCACCCGTGGGGCCGCGCACCAGGAGGTCGGCTGTCGTGGTTGTCATGTCGGTCATCCGTTGGAAGGCCGCAAGCCCTACTCGGATTGCAACGAGTGTCATGATCCCGGCGCAAAGGCCCATTACGCCCTGGCCGACTGCGCTTCCTGTCATAACCCGCATAAACCCCTGGATGTGGATTTTTCCGCCCTGACCGAATCCAAGTCCATCTGTCTGGGCTGCCATGAGGATCCCGTTCCCGCCGTCGCGGACAATCCCCATGCCGAAGTCGGCTGCAGCGAGTGTCATCAGCTGCATGCGGAAATGCCCCAGTGCGCCAGTTGCCATGAGCCGCACAGTACCACCATGGTGCAGCAGGATTGTCTGGGCTGCCATCCGGCCCATGCGCCCGGTTCGGTGCGGTTGGATACCAGTCTGTCCACCGATCTCTGTCAAAGCTGCCATACGGAAATTGTTCAGCAGATCAAACAGCAGGGCGGCGCTCATCGTGAGATGGGCAATTGCGGTGAGTGTCATGCGCAGCATCCCCCGCAAACGGGCGGTATCCCCGCTTGTGCCGATTGCCATGGGCCGTCGGATCAGGCCCATTTTGCCGTGGCCGATTGCAGCTCCTGTCATGATCCCCACGCTCCCCTGAGCAAAGCGCTGCAGGATATGACCCAGGTCCGGGCGGCCTGTGTCTCCTGTCATGCCGGACCGGGACAGCAGTTGCAGCAGAGCCCCAGTAAGCACAGCAAGCAGGAATGCAACGCCTGTCATCTGAAGCATGGCGAGGCCGAATCCTGTCTCGACTGTCACCAGGGTCACAAGGCGAGCATGACCGTCAAGGAATGCCAGGATTGTCATGCCCCCCATGCGCCCATTGCCGCGGAAATCAAAACCGACGTGCCGGTGGCGTCCTGCGCCGCCTGTCATG
>JARRKW010000043.1:0-10259 GCA_037387645.1 Desulfuromonadaceae bacterium | reverse complement strand
AGGACCAGAACTCGGTTTTCGACCAGACCGGTCTGGCCGATTGGCTGCATGGCCGGCGGATCAAACGCATTTTCGTGGGGGGACTGGCCGAGGATGTCTGTGTGCTGGCGGCCGTGCTCGATGGTCGCAAAGCCGGATTCGAGGTCTGCCTGATCGAATCCGCGACCCGGCCGGTAACTCCCGAGGGCGGCCGGGAAGCGTTGGAAAAAATGCGTAAGGCCGGCGCCCGGGTTATTTAAGCTGGCTCAGGGCGGATGATTCGGTTGCTCGTCGAGCAAAATCTGGTAAACCCTAATAGATACATCAAATCGTTGCGGGAAGGTTGTCAGGTTAACGGAAAGAGGCCTGGTTGGAATCTGTTCGGCGCTGAGCATAAGGAGAAACAGCATGCATATTAGCAATGTCAGGGAAATGGGCAAAAAGATGGGTATCACCAAAACCTCGGGGTTGCGCAAGGCGGAGATTATTCGGGCCATCCAACAGGCCGAGGGGAACCAGGATTGTTTCGGTTCTCCCTGGCGTTTTGATTGTCCTTATCTCGACTGTTGCTGGCGTTCCGATTGCCTGACCAAGAATCCCGGTTGATGCCGTCTACGAGCAACCTCATTCCCGGCAGGCTCCAGCTTGTTGCAGGAAACTGCAATAGCCGAAACTGATCCCCAGCAGATCGGCCACCCCGCCCATGGTCAGGTTCTGCTCGGCAAACTCCCGATCCAGCCGGATCAACCAGGGAGCCGGATCTTCCCCCGCGGCAATGCGTTGTTCCAGCTCTTGGCCGGCGGCGCGCAATCGATTCAGGCCCTCCCGGCCGCAGCGATAGAGGCTGGCCGGAGCAGGATCGGCAGCGCCCCTTCGAACACCGCTGGCAGACCCTGGCAGGTTTCGGTCACAATCCCTCCCACCTGGAAGGTCGTCCGGACCTGCTGACCGTGACTGCCAATGGGCGCTTTCCAGGCGAAAAACAGTTGGGCATCGGCCGCAATGGCTCGGCGAAAGGCCTTGAGGTCACGGGGATCCGCCTGCCGGCAGGCGCTCAGCAGCAGGCCCGCCAGAAAGATGCCGCCACGGTGGCTGTTGGTGCCGAGCTGCTGCAGCATTCTGGCCTCGGCCCGTTGGGCGATGGGGACCAGCTCCAGAAAACCGGCCTCTGCGACTAGGGCCTGGCACAGCTCCCGGAAGTATTGGCGTAGCAGAACAATGGAGCGGCTCATGAGCAGCAGGGAGAGGTCGGGGTGGGAGCCGTTGCTGAGCAGATCAACCAGGCCCGGTTTGGGGGTCAGATAGAGTTCGGCCTTGAAGCCGTCGAGCAGGGCGGCGGCCAGGGTTTCAAGCTGTGAAAGGGGCGAGGAGTTTTTCAAGCTGTTCTTTCAGTTGCTGGGGCGAATGGCGCTTTCGGCGGATGCACTCGCGGGCGGGGAGCGCGCACAGCAGGCAGAGACGCTCGGGCAGGCCGAGCCGGGTTCGATCCCAGGGCTGGCCGTCGTCATCGTAGACATCCAGGTCGAGCAGCCGGGCAAAGCTCTGGCTTTCCTCGATGGTTACCGCCCCGCCTTTGGTTGCCGCCGGCGGCCGGTCGACCCGGAACAGTCCCCAGGGACCCAGACAATCGGTTTCCATCAGCAGCGGGTCCAGGGACTCCCATTGCGTCTGTAGCTGCGCTTGCGCCCAGCGAAACAGGGCGGCGGCGCCGGGCAGACTGGCTTTGGCGGCGCCGGGCAGATTCAGGGACAGTTGCAGCAGACTGGCTCCGGCCGGCGGCAGGTGCTGCTCCAGTAGCGCCTGCCGCCGATTGCGGGCATTGAGAATGTCATTCCTTAACTTTGCGTATGGCATCGATGATGGTGCCGTCCCGGTATTCGATCAGGGCGACCACGTCCTCTTCGAATTCGAGGGCGCGGGGCTCGCCGGTGATCTGATAGGTTTCCCGCTGCAGGTCGCGGATATCCATGACCGGCACCTTGCGCCGCAGCAGTTCCGCCTTCAGTTCCCGCTGATGGTCGTTGACGGCAATCCCCCGCTCGGTAACGATGACATCGATGGTTTTGCCCGGAGTGGTGACCGTGGTCACCGAGTCTTTGATAATGGGCAGCCGGCCGCGGATGGAGGGGGCGGTAATGATGGCCAGTTTGGCGCCGGCGGCGGCGTCGCTGTGACCGCCGGTATTGTGCAGCAGGTAGCCGTTCGATTCGGTGTTGACGTTGACGTTGAAATCGACATCGACTTCAGTGGCACCGAGAATGACGCAGTCCAGCAGATTGACCATGGCGCCGGCATTGAAGGGGTTGGCGTAGGTGTCGGCGCTCATTTCCTGGTGATTGCGGTTGCGGCCGATCGATTCCACCGCCTTGAGGTCGAAACACTGCACATCGAACAGGGTCTGGAACAGGCCTTCTTCGAGCATGTCGACGAAGTAACCGGTGATGCCGCCGCAGCCGAAACTCCCTTTGATCTGCTGCTGGGTCATCATGCGCCGGACCTGTTCGGCCACGGCCAGGGAAATGCCGCCGGCGCCGGTCTGGAAGGAAAAGCCGTCCCTGAGCAGTCCGGAAGCATCGATGACCTGAGCGGCGTAGCGGGCGATCTGCAGACCGACCGGATCGCGGGTGACGCGGGTGGTGGTGGAGACGATCTTTTTCGGATCCCCCAGGGTTTCGACCTCCACCACATAGTCGACCAGGGACTGGGGAATGGAGACCGGGGTGATGGGCCAGGGGGACAGATTGTCGGTGACGGCGATGACCTTCTTGGCATAAGCGGCATCGGTATGGGCGTAACCGAGGCTGCCGCAGGCGGAGGGGCCGTAATAGCCGTTCATGTTCCCCCAGCGGTCGCAGCAGGGAGCGGCGATGAAGGCGGCATCGACCTGGACCTCGCCGGAGATGATGCTGCGGGCGCGGCCGCCGTGGGTGCGCACCACGATGGGACTGCGCAGTTCCCCCTTGGAGGCCAGCTCGCCGATGGGACCGTTGACCCCGCATTCGAAGCCGGTGATGACCCCCTTTTCGATAAAGGGGATCAGTTCGGCGTGAACCGGATGGATGGAGCTGGAGCCCAGCAGCATGTAGCCGTTGCGCAGGTGATGGGGGGTTGCGATGCAAATGCAGTCCTTCAGTTCCGCCGCCTCCACCGCTTCGCGCAGGCTGGAGAGGATCTTGTTTTCGCCGGGGTTGCGGCGGCGCAGGGGACGGGAGGCATGATTTCCCTGGGGCCGGAAGCTGAACGGGTCTTCATAGGGAATGACCGCTTTGCCGGCAAAGGTTTGGGGGATCAGCCGACCGAGACTATTTTTGACCATAAATCACCTCTTCGTCCAGTTCCATGTCGACCAGGCCGTGAGCCTGGGCGGTTTTCAGGATTTTGACCGCCCGTTTCACCACCGGCGCGTCGACCATGCGTCCGTTCAGGGCGATAACCCCGGTGCCCATGGCCCGGGCCCGCTGGATGGCTTCCACCACCTGCAGGGCGTAATCGATTTCCTCCTGTTTCGGCGCGAAGACCTCGTGCACCACCTCGATCTGGCGGGGGTTGACCAGGGACTTGCCGGAAAAACCGAGGGTTTTGATCAGTTCGGTCTCCTTGCGCAGGCCGTCCATGTCGGCGGCGTCGGCGAAAATGGTGTCGATGGCTTGAATGCCCACGGCTTTGCAGGCCCAGACCACCCGGGTCCGGGCGGCGAACAGTTCTTCGCCGCTTTTGGTCCGTTCGATTTCCAGACTGGCGGTATAGTCTTCGGCACCGAAAGCCAGGCCGATAAGGCGGGTCGAACTTTTGGCCGTCTTGATGCAGTTGATGACCCCTTCGGCCGTTTCGATGGAGGGCAGAATCTTGAAGTGCCCGATCGGCAGTTGCAATTCCTCCTCATATTCGGTCAGTTTGGTGTCGAGGGTTTCGACGATTTCCGGCGAGTTGGCCTCGGGCAGACGGATGCCGTCCGGCATGGCCGGCAGCACCGCCTTCAGGTCGTCTTCCCACCATTGGGTCTGCAGGCCGTTGATGCGCACCAGGATTTCCTTGTTGTGTTCCCGATAGTTGTTGAGGAAGTTGCGCACCAGAATGCGGGCGGCATCCTTCTCACTGTAGGGGACTGCGTCCTCCAGGTCGATCATGACCCCGTCGCTCTCGAAAATCGGAATATTCTGCAACATGGACGGCATATTGCCCGGCACGTAGAGCATGGTTCGCCGTAGTTGAAATCCGCTCATGGCGTTCACTCCTCGTTGATATAGATGGTTGGCGTCCCGGTACTTTTGGAAAGCTGCCGCCCCACGCCCTGGACCACCATTTCCGTCAGCACGATTTCGCAGCTGGCAAAGACTTCGGCATCGAACATATGACCGCCGAATACTTCGCCGGAGCTGTTGCCCAGGATAATATGCAGATGACAGTCGATGTCGCCGTCATCGGTGGAAATGATGTTGCCTTCCAGCCCGAGCATTTCCAGCGGACCCTCGATGGTGTGCTGCCGCATGCGCGGTACCGTGATGGGTCGTTTGGCACCGGCCTTGATGCCGCGGAAAAAGGCGTTACGTACCGAGCCCACCGCCGACATAATGACGGCACTTTTCACGCCCGATTCGCGGGCGAAATCCACCAGCCGTTCACGCAATTTTTCTCCGGGCTTGATCTTGATGATAAAACACCGCCCTTGATTCCATTCTTTGAACCAACCGCCATCCATAACATTCTCTCCTTAATCGCAGGCGCGTTTGATCCCGGTTTCCAGCCGGGCGACAATGGCATAATCGAGGGCTCCCCGGTCACTGATCCGGATATGGCCGGAGCCGATCTGATGCCGGGCGAGGACCGTCTCGATCTGTTGACGAATAAGGTGCTCGAACTGCTTTTTGACCGTGGATTCGATTTCGATCGACAGGTCATCCGCCGGTTCCAGGAAAACCATCAGATCACTAGACTGCATGGTTCCGGCCTGGGCTTTTCGTTTGATCTGCATCAGTGTCTCCTCTGATAGTCGAGTAATTTGGCCCGTAACGCACGTCCCTCCTCGGAACGTAAAAAATTGAGGGTGGTTTCCGGCACCAGGTTGGTCAGGGTTTCAAAGGCCTCCTTTTTCAGCGCCTCGCGCACCCGAAAAGCGCTGATGGCCTGTTCTTTACTGGTTTTGCGTTCCAGTTGTACCGTTTCAATATTGAAGGAGGCCAGCACCCGATGCATGGTGTCACTGTAGATGCGGGTGGTGCGACAATAGGGCTCGGTACCGATAAAGCGCTTGTTGATGTGGAAGAAGGGGGCGATGTGTTTGCCGAACAGCACCAGATCGATCTCCATCTGCATGCTCTGCAGGTCGTCGTCCGCCTTCAGAAAGTAGGAAGGGAAGGTCACATTGCTGACGGCATAATCCGAGGTGTCCAGAATGGTGACATTGGGCAGATCGGCGGTGCCCTCCCTGACCAGGCGATAGCGGACCTCGAAGGGGAAGATGGAACGGTCCTCCCGGACCACGAACACATAGAGCTGGTCGACCTGAGCCGCGGCCGCTTCGATCAAATAACGGTGCCCCAGGGTAAAGGGGTTGCAATTGACCACCACCGCGCCGTTGTTTCCCGGTTTCACCAATTCCTGATGGCGTTGCAGGTATTTTTTCAGGCCGTTGCCCGATTCCAACAGGCAGACTTTGTGGTGGTTGACCAGGGGGGTGAAGTTGAACTGCTGGAAAGAGCGGCTGTGTTCCGGCCTGGTAAAGATGAAAAAGGACTGGTAGCCGCTGTAGGCCCCGCTGTTGAGCAGTTCGGTCAACAGTTCTCCCAGCACGGAGCCGCTTTGGAAATCGCTGCGGATACAGAGCATCTTGAACACATTGCGATCTCGGGCGCCGGTGGCGATCAGGTCGTTGCCGTCGAAAATGCCGAGCAGCACATCAAAGTTCTGTTCAAATCGTAAACCGTGCGATTCGACCAGGGCGCGAGCGAGCTGATGTTCTTTTTCCGTAAAGAGGGTAACAACCATGTGCCTATCCAGTGGTGCCCATATCGGTTTTCTAGAGTCTGGCGTGAAATATCCCGACAAACCCCTGGCCGGGAGTTTCGCCGAGAATTAAAGCACAGGTCGGGGGGGCTTGGAAAGGAGAACCTTTCACTTCGTTCAAACCTTGAGTTGATGCGAAACCTGTCGGCGCTCTGGGGGGCGACGGACAAGGGAATCCTTTTGGAAAAATACGGCGGATTGGGGGTGCTGGCGGGAGCAGATGGGAATCGAACCCACCAGGGACGGGATGCGCCCCCCTCCGGTTTTGAAGACCGGGAGCGTCACCAGACTACTTCCTGCTCCCGTTGTTTGCGTGGAGGGAATAATAGCGACAATGATAGCGGCCGGTTCGAGCGAAAAAATAGCGGCGGGCCATGCCCCTGTTTTTGGCTTACGGTCGTTGGCTGTGTGCCATCAGCTCGGCCCGAAGAGCGGACAGTTTTTCCTTGATTTTCCGCGCATTCTCCGGTCCGCTGCGCAGCAGCATTTTCTGTCCGGCCGAGCGGTTTTCCAGCTCGGCGTCGGCAAAATGGTAAAGCACTCCCGGTCGCTCCAACGGGATTGGTGGTTGAATATCCGGCGTCGCCAACAGGTGATCGATGACTTCGATCAGGCGATCGTTAAAATAGCCGGATGGATAACCGAGATCGGCATAGGCTTTTTGGAACAGCGGATAATGGCGGATATAGATGGAGACCAGCTGTTTCGTGTCGAGTTTTTCGGCCAGATCCAGATAGGGGGCATAGCGCCGGGCGTTATACGGACTGATGATTTCGCTGCCCAGTTCGCCCTGGGTCAGAAAAGAGCCAGCGGGGCTTTTGAGAGGGAGCTGCCTGCCGGCCAGTTCTTTGCGGGGCAGATTGTCGATGGTGACGACCAGCCGTTGAACAAAATGGTCGAACAGAAACAGCTTCAGAAGCTTCTGATCGTCGGCCAGCAGGTCGAGCAGGTTGTGCATCACCGCGTCGCCGGCTTCAATCCCAGGCAATGCCGGCGGTGTTTCGGTTTGTGCCGTTGCGGTGGGCTCGGTCGGCGTCTCGGGTTCGGTCAGGGGGTAGCGGATGGCCGGCTCTTGCGGCGGTTGAGCGGTGGGTTCCGCGACGGTTGTAACGGTCGGGAGAGGTTCCGAAGGCTGTTGGGTCAGGAAATAAAAAATTGCTGTGCCAATAACGAGGGTGATCAGTGCCGCCGACAATAGCATTTTGTTCATGGATCTCGCTCCCCTGGTTAGAGTCTGCAAGTCAATGGTTCCCATATTAACGACCCGGTGGATCCTTGGCAACGCAATAGTTGGTCAGGGGGCAAAATCCGGGCTATTTGAGTTTTAAATCCGACAGGCCGCGGAATTTGGGGCGGCTGTTGCGCAGCAGCCGGGCGAGAAACAACGGGCAGCATTCCGGCATCTGCGTGAAGCCGGAATCTTTTTCACTGGGGCTTTGCATTGTTTGCTCCTTCTGTTATGTATAAGCGATTGCTGGCGGGCTGTTCAGCCGCTCGTTGGCCGGCGAGGATAGGCCACAGTTGTTGGTAGCGGGTTAACTGTTGATGAGTTTTTTGTGAAGGTTTTTCTCCCGGAGCAGGCTGCGGGATTTTCATCCGGCGCATCGGGTTGCGTTGATTGGGAAGTGAATGAATCTGATACTTTTGTTTGCCGAGGATTTCGTTGCGGAAGATCGGGTGTTGCTGCGGGGGCGGCGGTTGCAGCATGTGCGGGAAGTGCATCGGGCCGAAATCGGCCGGGAATTATGTGTCGGCCGGGCCGGGGGGCTGATCGGTTGCGGCCGGGTGCTGCGGTTGGATCGGGAAGGTCTCGAAATGACGGTCTCCTTCGAGCGACAACCTCCCGCCAAGCTGCCGCTGACCCTGCTTTTGGCGTTGCCGCGCCCCAATGTGATCAAGCGGGTGCTGTTGGCGGCGACTTCCATGGGGGTGGCACGGATTGTGTTGATGAACGGGGCGCGGGTGGAAAAAAGTTTCTGGCACAGTTCGGTGATGGCCGCCGAGAAGCTGCGGGAATCGTTGGTGCTGGGGCTGGAACAGGCCCGGGATACAGTTCTGCCCGAGATCCTGTTGCGGCAGCGCTTCCGGCCCTTTGTCGAGGACGAATTGCCGTCTCTTTGCGCCGATACCACCTGCCTGGTGGCTCATCCGGAAGCACGGGAAGCCCCTCCCCGTGGGCTTTCCCGGCCGGTCACTTTGGCTATCGGTCCGGAGGGGGGCTTCATTCCCTATGAAGTGGAAAAGTTGGTCGCTTGCGGGTTCCAACCCATCTCATTGGGTGACCGCATCCTGCGCGTCGAAACAGCGGTCCCGGCGGTTCTCTCCCGCCTGTTTTAGTGGCTTGCTTCTTCTAAGCAACAGACCCGATTGCGTCCCGATTTCTTGGCCCGATACAGGGCTTCGTCCGCCCGCCTGAGGGCGTCGAGCAGATCGCCGGCATCTCCCTGGATGATGGAAACCCCCATGCTGACGGTAATGGGAAGACTTCTGCCGCCGACGTCAAAGGGGAGTTCGCAAACGGCCTTGCGCATGCGCTCAGCCACGCTCAGGGCGCTGTCGAGATCGGTGGCCGGCAATACCGCCAGAAATTCCTCGCCGCCGTAGCGGCCGAACAGGTCGTAATCCCGCAATTCAAGTTTAATGCGGCGGGTTGCCTGGTGCAGGACCTGGTCCCCGGAAATATGGCCGAATTTATCGTTGATGTTTTTGAAATGATCGAGATCGATCATGACCAGGGCAATGGGACTCACTGTGGTTGGATCGCCGGCGCGGTTCAAGCGGGAGATTTCCTTGCGGGCCAACGTCAGAATCTCCCGGCGGGTGAAGGCTCCCGTCAGCGGATCGGTGATAGCCATGCGCCGCAGGCGATCCTGGGCCTGCCGCAACTGGTAGGTGCTTTTGCGCAGGAGCATGAAGGAGGCGCCGAAGACACAGCCCAGAATCAGCGTGAGCAGCAGGGCCGAGGTGATGACGCCGCGGTTGATTTCCTCGCGGTAGTGGGTGACGTTGGCGTAGATTTCGAAACAACCGAGAATGGCTCCCTGTTCGGAGCGGATCGGCACATAGGTTTCCACCACATCCACGTCGATCTGTGCTTCTTCCGCCAGATCGATGACCGTCTCCTTGTATTCCAGTTTGGAATCGTTGACTCCGGTCAGTGCCCGTTGCAGGCGCTGGTTGTTTGGGTCCAGGTGACCGATGATCGATTTGTCGGTACTGTAGATGATGCGGTGTTCCAGATCGTAGATCTTGATTTTGACGATGCCGAAGGGGTGCAGAAAGGCGCGGAAGCGAAGATCCAGGGGAGCGATGTCCTGCGGCGTAATGGACAGCATCTGCCTGGAGTCGGAATCGGTCAGGCATTTGCCTTCGTAGGCCAGGATGAGCTGGCTCAGACGCACGGCGTCCTTTTCGGCACCACGAATGATGTGATATTGGAAAACCTTGTAAATGCCGAAGCTTGCTGCGGAAATGATGATGAGGATGGAAATGCCGGCCACCAGGGTCATCAGACGTAACAGCCCTTGGGGATTGAGATGACTTGGTTCGGGATCCATTTGTTTGTTTGAGGTCATTTTCCCACCCTGATTATTTACGGATATTTCCCGGCGGCAAAGAAGGTCGAATAATTATACGTTATAATATACTAACATGTCCCCGGGCCGGTAGTGAAAAGACTTCTGTTGCAGCATATGGGGGAACGGGAGGAGAACGCTGAGGTGCTATTCTCCCAGGCGTTGGACGACAAACGGGCTGTAATGGGTTGCTTCGAAGCGAAGCTGGTCTGCGATGAAAAACAGCCGGTAACCCTGGTCAACCTGTTGGTATTGCAGTAGGGGGGTGTGCAGATGCAGCCGGCCCGGACAGGGAATGCCGAGTTGTTCCAGCTGTTGTGGATAGCCGCCATGCTCGCTCCGGTAGTTTTCGAGAACGGAGCGGACTTCATCCCCCCGTTGCAGACAGTCGGCTATAGCGCGTTCGATTAGGCTGTGCCCGGCCGCCCAGGCGCCGACGAACATTATCGCCGCCGCCAGCAACAGGTAGTATTTTTCCCGCAGTCGGGTGGTGGGAGAAAGGAACGTGGCCCCGAAAGCCAGAACCAGCAGGGCGCAAGAGGCCGGAATGGAAACCAGCGGGACGTGTCCTTCGCCGAACCAGAATCCGGCCAACGGGGCGGTGGCCAGCAGCGACAGCGAGAGCAGCGGTCGGAATTCGGAAAAGGTCATGGTCTCCTGGCAGTCGGTGCCGGTCGCTGTTCGTAAACCGGTCTGAAAGAC
>JARRKW010000042.1:2924-10151 GCA_037387645.1 Desulfuromonadaceae bacterium | reverse complement strand
CGGGGTCTTGACGAGGGCCGGCAACCGTCACCGGGAAGGACATTTATCCACTCTCACCAGCGCCCGCCAATGGCGGCCGGGGCGGATCGCCTTAACCCCGAAAGGTTCCGGTCATTTCACGCAATTCGTCGCGGCGGCAAGAACCAGCCGCCGGCTTTTCGCCCGGTGGCGCCTAACGGCCCGTCCGCGCGAAGGGCAAGAAAGTCTTTCCCTTGAACAAAATTAATTGCTATAACTGGACGAAAGAGGATTCCATACCACAAAGGTCCGGGAACAAATGAATTCTTCCGAGCAAAAGAAGGATGAGCGTCTTATGGCGCGCCTGCGCGAAGAAGAGAGCGTCCGCCAGGCCGGCTATCGGGAAAAAGCCCTGAAGCTTTTTCCCCATGTCTGCGCCCGTTGTTCGCGTGAATTTGAAGGCAAAAAGCTGCGAGAATTAACGGTTCACCACAAGGACCACAACCACGACAACAATCCGCCCGACGGCAGCAACTGGGAACTGCTCTGCCTCTATTGCCACGACCATGAGCATACCCGGGGCGTGCAGGAACAACGCGCGGCAACAACCCCGCTCACGGACCAGAGCGCTCCCACACTCAAACACTCCCCCTTCGCCGCCCTCGCCGACCGGTTCGACAAACCTTGATCCCGGCCGCGGCCGGAAAACCTCCCCTACCCCTCCGGAGAATAGAGCCTTCTGGCGCGCCGGTAGCCGGCTTCGGTCACCAGGGCCCTGTCCAGCACCCGTTCGACCTCTTCCGGCGTCTTGCCCTCCATCACCTCGGCCAGATTTACCAACGCATCGGCGTCCCAGAGAATGCGGAATTCGGGGGAATCAATCGCGGCGGGGGTATGGTGACAACCAACCAACGCGCAAACCGTGCTGATCAAACGCTGATCGGCCCCCAGTTCTTCAAGCATACTGCGGGCGATCGGTGGCCCCTCCTGTTCCTGGTAATGACCGGCGCTACTGTTGTATTTGCGCTCAGCCTCGTGGATGCCGATATCGTGCAGGTAAGCGGCCGTCATGGTGATGGTCTCATCCGCATCGATACCGGCCAGCAACTCCCTGGCATAACCGGCAACCCGGTGGGCATGATCAATCCGGCGAACATCCGCACCCAGATAGGTTTCCATGGCCTCGGCAACCGCACCGATAAAACGTTCTCTGCGACTGGAGCCCGAAGGGATCCAGCGCTGACCGTAACGATTCCGGGACACCCGGTCATAGAGGAGCGTTTCCCGGTCATGAGGGGCCTTTTCCTCGGCGGGATAACCGAGGCCCACAATGGACAGAACTTCGTAATCAGCGGGCAAATCAAGGGATTCTCGAACATATGCGGCGGCGCTCTGCTCCCTGCTGTGCTGCCGCCGCCGAATCTGCACCCAGCAACTGCCCAGGCCCATGGATTCGGCCGTTAAATGAATCACCAGGGAGGCGATGGCGCAGTCTTCGATCCAGACATCGGAAGCCTGGGGGTTGGCGCACACCACCACGGCCAAAGGCGCTCCGGCCAGAAACGCCGCTCCGTGTTCCTTGGCCCGGGCCAGCTTGGCCAACAGTCCCGGATCGGTCACCACCACGAATTCCCAGGGGTTGAGACTGCGGGAGGAAGGCGACCGCAACAGGGCTTCAATCAACTGTTCCACCTTGGGGGGAGGAATCGGGGTCGCTTCGAACTTCCGGATACTGCGACGTTTTCTCAACAACGGCAACAGCATGGGCACCTCGTTTCGGCTGGTCATTCGGATTGTTCCGCTTCCGCCACCCGGGCGCGGACAACAGCGGCCTGCAGGGATTTCAGCGCGTCGCCATTGGCGACCGGACCGATGCCGGTCTCCATGCGCACCAGCTTACCCGGAGCCAGGGCGCCGGGCGCCGGCAAGTTCAGTTGACGCTGTTTTCCCGCCGCATCAACGAACTGTACCCGACAGACCACATCGGTCACCGTAACCCCGGTGGGATTGGACAGTTCCGCCAGCAGATAACCGGAACTGTCCAGACCAAGACGCAACTGCAAGTATTTATCAGGATTATCCGGAAGATCCAGCCGTGCCAGGGCATTGGCCGCTGCCTTGCCGGAAGCGGAATCGGAGCCGGCGGCAGCGGCGAAATAGGCCTTGGCCTTATCCCGCTCGCCACGGGCCAACGCCAGGGTGCCCAATGCGTTCAGGGCGGGCGCCGTCGGCAGCAGCTTGACACTGGCCTCCAAATCGGTAGTGGCGGCATCACTCTGCCCCAACCGCTCATGGGCCAGCCCCCGCATGACCAGAAAATGGAAATAGTCGCCATTGCGCTCAATGGCCCGATCGTAGTTGGTGATCGCATCCTGATAGCGCTTTTCCGCAAAGCGGACCTCGCCCCGAAGGGCATGAAACAGGGCCTCCCGAGGTTCCAGGGCCAGCGCTTTTTCCGCCAATGCCAGCGCCTGTCCGGTTTTGCCCTCGGCCAGCAGCTTCCGTCCTTCGTCGTGGGCGGCATAGGCCTCTTTCGCCCGCAGCAAGGGGGCGATTTTCTGCCGGTAACGCTCCCCGCCCAGTTCTCCGCCGGAAGGCAGCTGCCGGGCGTTTTCCCGATTGGCCGCAACCCTTTCCTGGGACGGCGGATGGCTGGCAAACAGGCCGGAGAGCCAATCCTGCTGCTGTCCCTCGAACAACCGGACAAAGGTTTCCTGCAGGGCTATGGCCGCCTGCGGGTCGTAACCGGCGCGGGACATGTAGCGCATGCCGTAGTGATCGGCCTCCAGCTCGGCCTCGCGGCTGTACTTTTGCCCGATGAGCTGCCCCGCCAAAGCCGCCCCCCCGACCGCCAGCTTGCCATACTGGCTGTTGTTCGAAGCGGCCTGAGCCGCCACCACCACCCCTTGCAGCAACAGCCCCCGCTCCATGCCCTTGGCGCCATGACGGGCGGCGGCATGAACGATTTCATGCCCGAGCACTGCGGCCAGTTCCGCCTCACTGGTCAGTTCGGTGAGCAGACCACGATTAATGGCGATTTTCCCACCAGGCAGCGCCCAGGCGTTCGGCGTCGAATCGTTGATGACCTTGAACTCATAGGGCAGCGCCCGGTCGCTGACCGCGGCCAGCCGGTTGCCGACACTGCTGACATAGCCGTTCACTTCGGGATCGACCGTATAATCTCCCCCCTGCATCTGACGACCGGGGGCATATTGTTCGCTGCCGAGATTGATTTCCGTACTCTCGGGGACCAGCCGGAACTCCTTTTTGCCGGTCACCGGGTTGACGGCACAACCGGTCAGAACCCCCACCAGCAGACAGGCAAGCAGCACGAAACGCTTCAGCATAAGGTCTCCTCCTTTGCCTCAACCTTCAGAAAATGCCTTTTTCGTTAAAAAAAGGGCCATATTTCTTGTCTTCCACGGAAATATGCCCGATCAGCCATTCGCGCAGAAAATTGCGCAGAACCAACAGCAACTCATCCCGTTCCTGCTCCCCCTGCGCCTCGCCGAGCATCTGTCTGAACCCCTTGACGGTGGCGGCCAATTTCCGGTGTTCCACAACGTGGGCCTGATAATGCGGGTAGTCATGCTCCCGCATCAGCTTCTCTTCGTTGGCGAAGTGATATACCGTATATTCCAGCAGTTGTCCCAGCAGATCTTCCAGCATGGCCAACCCCCGCTTTTCGCGCAGGGCCTGGAAATATTGATCGATCAGCGAAACCAGTTTTTTGTGTTCCGCGTCAAAACAACCGACCTGGGTCGCATAGCTGTCTTTCCAGGCAATTCCGATCATTCCATTCTTCCTCTCTGCCAATGTCCCTTGTCTTCGCCGAACAGCTTCATTCAGCCGCCGAGGACAGCGCGCGGGCAATGGCCTCCGGCATCTTCGGCCGCCCCTTTTCGTTGAGAGCGGTGCCGATCACCCGGGCCTTGAGGATCAAACGATTATCCTCCTGATGAAAGATATCCTGATGAAAAGCAAAACGCAAAGGGGAGACCTTTTCCATGCGCGTACCGATCCAGAAACGATCGGAACTGGCCAGTGGCGTCCTGTAGTCCAGCTCGACCCGAATTACCACCAGATTGATCTTCTGCCGCGCCAACTCGGCAAAATCAATGCCCAGGGTCTTGATATATTCATGGCGGGCATGTTCCAGATAATTCTGATAAACGGCATTGTTGACCACCCCCTGCATATCACATTCATAGTCACGAACCTGAAATTCGAGACGGCTGGCATAACTGTTCATGGTTCCTCCTTTTGCACTCAGGCATACACCCGCGCCAGAAATTCGGCAACGCAGGCGGGTTTGCTGGCACCTTCCAGCTCCACCCGGATATGATAAAGAATCTGGACCGCCGCCCCGACGATCTCGGCCTGCTGCAGCACCGTACGGGCCCGAATCCTGGATCCGACGGGCACCGGAGCGGGGAAACGCACTCGATTCAGACCGTAATTGACCCGCATTTTCATGCCGGGATAATTCTGCTGGAAAAAATCGGGATGATTGCTCTCGGTCAAATAGGGCAACAGGGACAGGGTCAGATAACCATGGGCAATGGTCGTGCCATAGGGGGATTCCCGAACGGCGCGCTCGGGATCGATATGAATCCATTGCTCATCACCGGTCACCTCGGCAAACCGATCGATCCGCTCCTGGGTCATGGTCAGCCAGGGGCCGAGGTGAATTTCGCTGCCGAGCTGCGGTTGTAAAAAATTCAACAGACGTTGCAGGGGCATGGCTTTCTCATCAGCAGACGGTGGTAGCCTGTCCTTGGGTTCCAAGGCTAGTTTAGCAAACGGTCGGATGCTGGCTATAGCGCTATTGCAAACCGCCCTCTTTCCGGCGCAGGAATTCCACCACCTGGCGCAGGGCCTGTCCCCGGTGACTGATGCGATTCTTCACCTCCAGGGGCAGTTCGGCCATGGTTTTACCGTACTCTTTGACCAGGAAGAGGGGATCGTAACCGAATCCCCCGTCGCCCCGTTGCCGTTCCAGGATCAGCCCCGCCACCCGGCCATGGAACAGCTGCGGCGGCTCACCGCCCAGGGAAAGCGCCATGACGCAGCAAAAGGCCGCCTGCCGCTGCCTGACGGCAATCCCCGCCAAGGCCGCCAGCAGTTTGCGGTTGTTATCGGCATCGCTTGCCCCCGCGCCGGCATAACGGGCGGAATAAACCCCTGGCTGACCACCAAGCGCCTCTACTTCGAGCCCCGAATCGTCGGCCAGGGTCGGCAGACCGGTCAAGCGGGCGATGGTCTGGGCTTTTTTAGTCGCGTTGTCGGCAAAGGTCGCACCGTCTTCCACCACCTCGGGGAGATCGGGAAAGTCCGCCAGTCCCCTGACCCCGATCCCAAGCTCATTCAACAGGCATTGAATTTCCTTGAGTTTTCCGGCATTGCGCGTGGCTACCAACAGTTCCATGAGCTATCCTTCCAAAACCAGGCGTTGCAGACGGGCCAGTTCGGCACAACCACCAAGCGCCAGATCACGCAAGGCGTCCAATTCCGCCCCTGAAAAGGGGGCTTCTTCGGCGGTCCCCTGAACTTCCACAAACAGACCGCTGCCGGTTATTACGAAGTTCATATCGACCGCAGCCTGGAAATCTTCCTCATAATTGAGATCCAGCACCGGTCGGCCGTTGACGATGCCGACGCTGACGGCCGCGACACTGTCCCGAATCGGCAGTTGTTCGAGCAGGCCCTGGGCCAGCAGCTGCTTGAGCGCATCGACCAGGGCGACATAAGCGCCGGTGATGGCAGCGGTCCGGGTACCGCCGTCCGCCTGAATGACATCACAGTCGATCTGAATGGTTCGCTCCCCGAGCGCCTCCAGATCCATCACCGCCCGCAGGGACCGACCGATCAGGCGTTGGATTTCGTGCGTCCGCCCTCCGATCTTGCCCCGGGTCGACTCCCGGGGGCTGCGGCAGTGCGTGGCCCGCGGCAGCATGGCGTATTCGGCGGTTACCCAACCGCGCCCCTCGCCGCGCATAAAGGAGGGGACCTTGTCTTCGACCGTGGCGTTACACAAAACCAGGGTCTCGCCGAAACGAACCAACACCGATCCCTCGGCGTAGCGGGTAAAGTTGCGTTTGAAATCAATCGGCCGCAGCATATGGGCCAAACGACCATCCGGTCGACTGCAAGAGTGATCACTCACGGAAATGTCTCCTTTTGTTCATCGGCAAAGGCTTTAAGGCCGGTAAAAAGCGCCATGGCCAAACGGTCCTGCGACTCGGCCCGGGTCAATCGGGCGACATCGGCAACGTTGCTCAGATAGCCCATTTCAACCAGAACCGTCGGCAGATTGCCGCGCCCCAGAGGGAGCAACGGCGCGGCAACGATTTCCTTCACCTCGAATCCCTGGTCCAACAAGGCTTGCCGCAACTGCAGGGCAAGCTGCATACTCGCTCCCTGTTTCGCCGCAATCGTCTTGCCGGCAAACTCTTCCTGCGGCCGCACCAGCAGAACAATCCCCGAGCTGTCCGCGCAGGGAGAAGCCTGGGCATGCAACTGCAACAAAACATCGATATCGGAACGAACGGCCGGTGCAATGCGCTGTTCCAGCGAAAGGGCGTAATCATTGTCCCGGGTCAGATACACGGGAATTCCCAATTGCATTTTGAGTTGTTTTTCCAGATTTCGCGCCACCGCCAAGGCCACCGTTTTTTCCTTGACCCCATCAAGCCCCAAAGAACCCGGATCCTGCCCGCCATGCCCGGGATCGATCACCACCCCCCGTAGTGACGGACCGCTGTCGAGGGATTTTTTCTGCAAATAAAAACTCAGAAACCGATCCAGGGAACCTTCTTCCGCAACCGCCTCGGGCGACTGCGGATGGATATTGCGGTAATAGAGGGAAAACCCGATCAGGGAGGGCAACTGTTCCCGAACCAGGGCTTCGTCCACCCGCAAACGCCCATCGATAAACCGGGGCAGATGTTTCAGCAGCAGGAACCGCTCCCCCAACCGAAGATACTGGCTCCCCGGGGAAATCAACGCCTTGCCGTAAGGGGTTTTAATTTCATAGATGTGCTTTACCGAATCCCAACGCCCCTTGAGACCGAGGATCGGCAGAACCTCGTCGATGGGCAGGTAGGTGACGCCGTCGCGGTAATAGACTTCATCAATGGTGGTTGGACGATTGTTGTTCAGCGCCAGTTCAACGGCCCCAAAGGCGGAACCCAGCAGGCCGCCCAGCCAAAACAACAGAAACAGGAGATGGCACAACATCATTTTCCGGGGTTGAACAAAGGCTCTCCC